>JBAWCX010000284.1:0-4636 GCA_049590495.1 Binatus sp. (SeqCode) | reverse complement strand
CGACACCACAACCGATACCCGATTCTGCGAACGATCCCGCTACCCGATTCGCCGAACCGCACGTGCGTGAGTTCGTAACCGCCGCGCGCCTGGCGCATCTGGCGACCGCCGACGACAGCGGCGCTCCACACAACGTACCGCTCTGCTACTGGTTCGACGGCGAACGCATCTACTTCGCGATCGACGAGAAGCCCAAGCGCCACACGGGCCTGGCGCTCAAGCGGATGCGCAATATCGCGGAAAATCCGCGCGTCGCCGTCGTGATCGATCACTACGAAGAAGATTGGTCGCAGCTCGCGTACGTGCTGATTCATGGACACGCGCGCGTGGTCGAAGACTCCGAGGAATACCTCGCTGCGCTGCGCCATTTGCGCGACAAGTATCTGCTGTACCGCGGGATGACGATGACGCCCGAGCAGAATCCAATCGTGAAAATCGAACCCACGCGCGTGCACGCGTGGGGCGCGCGCTTCAAGCAGGATTCGTGACGGCGCGCCTTGACGAAATCGCATTCGCGCTCGGCCACGCGGGCCTCGACGGATGGCTCTTCTACGACTTCCGCCTGAGCGACCCGCTCGCGTATCGAATCCTCGGCTTGTCGGAGGATGGCATCTCAAGCCGGCGATGGTTCTGCTACGTCCCGGCGCACGGCAAGCCGCATGCGATAGTGTCCGCGGTCGAGGCGCATCGGCTCGACGCGCTCGGCAGCGAAAAAACCGAGAAGATCGTCTATCGCTCGCACGACGAGATGCTCGCGGCGTTGCGCAAGGTGCTTGGCGGCGCGCGGCGAATCGCGATGGACTATTCGCCTGGATGCGCAATTCCGTACGTCTCGCGCGTCGACGCCGGCACGGTTGAAATCGTACGCGCGATGGGAATCGAGGTCGTCACGGCTGCGGATCTAATCCAGCGCTTCGAAGCGACCTTGACGCGCGAGCAGCTCGCCAGCCATCAGCGCGCGGCTCGCGCACTTAGATCGATCGTCGACCGAACCTTCGACGAGATCGCGAAGCTGATTTCGGCCGGGCGGCCCGTTAGCGAAGTCTCCGTGCAGGAATCCGTGATGGCGCGATTCGCTGCGCGAGGCCTCGTGACTCACGCGCCGCCGATTGTCGCCGTCAACGAGCACAGCGCCGACCCGCACTACAGCCTGAGCGCGAAGCACGACCGCGCGATTCGCCGCGGCGATTTCATCCTGCTCGACTTGTGGGCCAAAGAGGCCGCGCCCGACAGTATCTACGCCGACTTCACCTGGGTCGCGTTCGCCGGCGACAAGGTTCCCGCCGAACACGCGCGAGTCTTCAAGATTGTCGCGGATGCCCGCGACGCGACGGTCGACCTGGTGCAGCGCCGAGTCGCAGCCGGTGATTCCGTCAGCGGCCGCGAAGCCGATCGCGTGGCGCGTTCCGTAATCGAGGCGGCCGGCTTCGGCGACGCGTTCGTGCATCGCACCGGCCATTCGATTGGCCGCGAAGTGCATGGCGCCGGTGCGAATCTCGACTCGCTCGAGACCCTGGACGACCGGACGCTTTTGGACAACTCGTGCTTTTCGGTCGAGCCGGGAATTTATTTGCCAGGAAAATTCGGCGTACGCAGCGAACTCGACATGACAATCGAAAACAGCTGCGCGACAGTCAGCGGCGAGCCGCGCCAGCGAGAGATCGTCGCGCTGCTAGCCGCACCCACTTCCAAACTCTAGTCGAGCATGCCAAGCATAGCCCGATCATGATTCGCGCCGTCATATTCGATCTTGACGGGACGCTCGTCGATACCGAGCCGTTGCATTTTGCGGCTTTCAACGAGGTCCTGCGTCCTGACGGAATCGAGATTGGCTTTGACGATTACACGGCGCGGCTGATTGGGCTTAACGATCGCGATTGTTTCTCGACCGTGCTGCGCGAGAATCGCAAAGACGCAGGCGAGGCGCACGTTGCCGACCTGATCGCGCGCAAGACTGCTGTGTACCAAGCGATCATTGCGGAGCGGGATGTGCTCTATCCCGGTGCTGAGAAGTTCGTGCGCGACTGCGCGCAGCGGTTTCCGCTGATGATCGCGACCGGCACGCTGCGCGCCGAGGCCGAGGCGATTCTTCGCCGCGCCGGCCTGCGCGAATTGTTCCTCGACATTATCGCGGCGGAGGACGTCGAGCGCGGCAAACCCGAGCCCGACGGCTTTATCGCGGCGCTCGGGCGTATCGGATTTTTGCTGCGCCAGCGCGATCCGGTTATGGCGGACGAGTGCCTGGTGGTCGAGGACACGCCAGCCGGAATCGCTGCGGCGCATCGCGCCGGCATGAAAGTGCTGGCGCTCTGCCATGTCGCGCCGGCGGCCGACCTCGCCGCGGCCGACGTCGTGCGCGCTTCGATTGCCAAGCTCGATCTCGACGAGATTTTGCGCGCGCTGGCGGCCGCGGCGCTGAAAAGCGCGGGAGCACGATGATGCCGGCGAAGCTCTACCAGTTTCTCGGCAGCCCGTTCTGCGCCAAGGTGCGCAAGCTGCTCGCGTTCAAGGGCATCGAGTTCGAAGTGGTCGAGGTTGATTACCTTGAGCGCAAAGAATTAGTGCTCGCCTCGGGCCAGATAATGGTGCCGGCAGTCACGCTCGACAGCGGCGAGACGATCGTCGATTCGGCGCGAATCGCGACGCGGCTCGAGGAGCTCTATCCCGAGCCGACGATTTTTCCTTCCGGCTGGCGCGGGATGCATCTGGTGCTCGCCGACTATATCGACAATCATCTCGAGGACTCGGTCTATCGCGTCGCCCTGGCCGACGAGCTCGCGTATTACAGCCGCCAGGGTGCGGATCGCGCCGCGCTATGGCGCCTTATTCGCGAGCGCAAGTACGGCGCGGGTTTCGTCGATCGAGTAATCGCGGAGCAGTCGGCCAACTGGGAGCGCGCCCACGCCGCACTCGCGCCGTTCGAGGATCAACTTGCGAGCATGCCGTTCCTCACGGGCAGGATCGGGCTGGCGGATTTCGCACTGTACGGCCAGTTGTTCTACCTGGCGTTCACCGGCGAGCTGAAGATTCCCGCCGACATGAAAAATCTGCGCGCGTTCTTCGGACGCGTCGAGCGGATCAGCTCGGTCGTCGAAGAATCGAACGGGTGACTAATCTAATGTGAAACCCCTCCGTGGGTTTCACGCTTCCTTGGGCAGGAATGACCCCTGCACCCAGTATCAAGCAAAGATGCGGGACTTCGTCCCTGTTCGGAAGTTTGTTTGGGGAGAAAGACCGAACTAGACGATTTCGGCTATTGCTGTGGTCAGGAAGTGGCTGAAGAGCGCGCCGGTCGAGTCGAGCGCTACATCATATAGCGACGCGGTGCGGCCCGGCACGAACGCCTGATGCCCCTCGTCGGTCAGCGCGTACACGACGCATAGCATCAAGGCCAGGTACGGCCGCTGCGCCATCGGACCGCGAATCAGCAGCCAGAAGAGTATTCCATACTCGGTAAAATGCGCGGTCTTGCGGATCAGCATATGCCAGACGTCGACCGCCGCGGAGCTGATTCCAGGAATCAACCATCGCAGCGCGGGGTCGATGATCCTGCCGGTGTTGGCCGCGGAGAATGCCGAAGTCGAAAGTGTGAAGATCAGCGCGCCCCACAGAATTACCGGGATCCATTCACGGAGCGGGGCCGGCGTCGAGCCTCCGGCTGACAGAGTTTCCGCCGCTGGCATCAGGTGGCCGTCGTTTTCGCGACAGCTGCCCGAGGGCTACCGTCGGAAGGAATCCAGGGATTTCGGTCGAGCCGATTTTTCATATTGACCGCAAACGTGCCAGACTTATTCGTTGTCACTGCGAGCTACGTTGAGCGCGCGCCCGGTCACTATCCTACAAGGAAGGCCGCAACATGGACAATCAGATTACTATCCAACGAGCCCAGCCGGCGCCGCCGTGCACGGTCGTGATTTTCGGCGCGTCGGGCGATCTTGCCAAGCGCAAGCTGATTCCGTCGCTGTACAATCTCGTCGCCTGCGGCGAGGGCATGATGCCGGCGAAGAGCGCGGTGATCGGATTCGCACGGCGCGAAATGTCGCTCGACGAGTTCCGCAAAAGTGCGCACGATTGGACCGTCCGCTTCTCGCGCCTGAAAGTCGACGAGGCCTGCTGGGCGAAGTTCGCCGACGGGCTGGACTACCTGTCCGGCCTCGACCATCCCGACGGCTTCGCGAAACTTAAAGTGAAGCTTGAAGCCTTGGAAAAGGCGCGCGGCGTCCCGCCCAATCGCGTCTACTACCTCGCGATTCCGCCCGAAGCGATTGGCGAGTCGGTCGAACGGCTGTCCAAGGCCGGCCTTATCGCCGCCCCGACCGCGCCCAACTTCTCCCGCGTGGTAGTCGAAAAGCCAATCGGTCACGATCTGTCGAGCGCGCTCGAAGTCAACCGCGTCATGCTTAAGTACCTCGACGAGTCGCAGATTTATCGGATCGATCATTACCTCGGCAAAGAGACCGTGCAGAACCTGCTGGCGCTGCGCTTCTCGAATAATATTTTCGAGCGCCTGTGGGGCAGCCGCAACGTCGATCACGTCCAGATCACGGTGGCGGAGGCGGAAGGGGTGGGCAGCCGCGCCATGTATTACGATCATTCGGGCGCGCTGCGCGACATGGTGCAGAACCACATCCTGCAA
>JBAWCX010000283.1:0-13840 GCA_049590495.1 Binatus sp. (SeqCode) | reverse complement strand
CCGTTCAGAACATCCTGGCGTTTCGCTTCGGCAACGGCTTCTTTGAACCGCTGTGGAACAACAACTATATCGACCATGTGCAAATCACGGTCGCTGAAACCGTCGGCGTCGAGCATCGCGGCGGATTCTATGAAGTAACCGGCGCGCTGCGAGACATGGTGCCGAATCATATTATGGCGCTGGTCTCGCTGACCGCGATGGAGCCGCCCATTTCGTTCGACTCCGAGCCCCTGCGCGACGAGAAGACCAAAGCGCTGCGCGCAATCCGTCCGCTCAAGCCCGGCGACGTCGCCAACTGGGCGGTGCGCGGCCAGTACGGGCTCGGAACCCTCGAAGGCAAGCCGGTGCCGGGTTATCGCACGGAGCCGCAAGTGGATCCCAAGTCGAGCACCGAGACTTACGTCGCAATGAAACTCGCGATCGACAACTGGCGATGGTCGGGTGTGCCGTTTTATCTGCGCACTGGCAAACGGATGGCGCAGCGCCTCACCGAAATCGCAATCAAGTTCAAGGCGCCGCCGCTGCTGCTGTTCCGTCAGACTGGCGTCAAGCAACTCGAACAGAACGAGTTGGTTCTGCATATCCAGCCCAACGAAGGCATCTCGCTCAACTTCAGCGCCAAGATTCCCGGGCCGGTAGTAAAGCTGGGCGCCGTCGATATGAGCTTCAAGTACGCCGATCATTTCGGCTCGGCGCCGAGCACCGGCTACGAGACGCTGCTGCTGGATTGCATGATCGGCGATCCGGCGCTGTTCCAGCGCGCCGACACGGTGGACGCGGGATGGCGCGTAGTCGATCCGATTCTCGAGGCGTGGAAAGCGAGCCCTGCCACCGACGACTTCCCCAACTACGCAGCCGGTTCGTGGGGACCGCCCGCCGCAGACGATCTGCTCAAACACAACGGCCGCAAATGGAGAGAGAGCTGAATATGACATCGCTGCGTGACGTGTTGAAGCGGGCCGAAGCGGACAAAGTCGCCGTCGGTCATTTCAATTTTTCGGACCTGGTCGCATTCGACGCGATCGTCGCCGCCGCGCGCGAGCGCAAGCTGCCCGTGTTGGTTGGTGTCTCCGAGGGTGAGCGCGAGTTCACCGGCGTCCGCCAGGCCGCCGCGCTGGTGAAGGCGGTTCGCGACGAGTACGACTATCCGATTTTTCTGAATGCCGACCATACCCACTCGATCGCCAAGGCTGAGGCGGCGGCGAAGGCGGGCTTCGACGAAATAATCTTCGACGGCTCCGCGCTCGCCTTCGAGGAGAACATCAAGCAGACGAAGAAAGCGATCGAGGCGATTAAATCGATCAATCCCGCAATTCTCGTCGAGGGCGAGATCGGCTGGATCGGCGCGTCGTCGGCCGTGATCGACAAGATTCCGGCGGGCGTAGGAGTCTTGACGACTCCTGACGAGGCGAAACAATTCGTCGATACAACTAAAGTCGATGTGTTGGCGCCTGCCGTCGGCAACATGCACGGAATGCTCGAGAGCATGGTTCACGGCGACGTTCAGAAGCGGCTGAATATCGAGAGGATCGCGGAGATCAAGGCGGCGGCGAAAATCTTCATGACGCTGCACGGCGGCTCGGGCACCAACGACGACGACTTCAAGCGCGCGATCAAGGCCGGCATGACTATCGTCCACGTCAACACCGAAATCCGGCTCGCGTGGCGGCGCGGAGTCGAAGCAGGGCTGGCGGCGGAGCCGAACGAGGTGGCGCCCTACAAGATTCTTGTGCCGGCGGTGGAGGCGGTGAAGAAAGTGGTTAACTCGCGGCTCGAGCTGTTCAACTCAAGATAGCCGCTACTTCGCCCAGCCTTTTTCGTACGGCGCCGACATCCGGCCGATCGCGCGCAGGTGCATGAACTTCCACTCGCCGTTGAGCTTGACGTAATCGTCTTCGTAGCGCGCGCCCAGCCACATCGCGCGATTTCCACTGCGCATCGTGAAGGGGCCGATGAAGTACCAGATGCCGGTCGCGCGGTCGCCGTCGACCTCGATGATCGGATTCATGACGTTGTGCTGCGAGAAGCTGATCCGCTCCTGGAAGCCCTGGAAGAGTTTGCGAATCGCGTCGTGCCCCTGATGCCGTCCGACGCCGGCGCCTTCCCAGATGCCTTCGGGGGCGAACAGCCCTGTGATTTTCGCCGGATTGTGATCCTCGTCGCAGATCGCGCAGTAGCGGGCCTTGAGTTTCTTGATTGCCTCGATGTCTTCGAGGACACCAATCCGCTTTTCGAGATCGCTAAGGTTCATCCAGGCTGCTTGTCGTTTGTCGGTAGATTCACGAACACCGCGGCCGTCACAACCGTGGTCCACAGACCGTCGCGATCGCCGATTGCGGATTGCGTGATGTTGCGCGTCTGCACGATTTTATCCGACAGCTTCCACACGTCCTTGCGTTCGTCGTAGCTGACGTTGGGATCGAAGTCCACGCCGAGCGCCGTCGCGAGCATCGTCGCCGCGAGATCCTCTGCGTAATCGCCCGCCTTCTCGTCGGTCTGCCCGAAACTCTTGTGCTCGGACAGGTAGCCGTATTGATCCTTGTCGGCCGGAATCGCGAGGCCGACCGACGAGGCCATCAGCCGATGCGGTTCGTCGGTCGAGTTGTCGTACATGACGGTGTAAACGATCTGGCCGGGGGTCAGGGTCTTGAGTCCGTCCTGGATCGATACGACTTTGCAGCCCGGCGGGAAAATCGAGCTGACGCGAACCAGATTGAATTCGGCGATGCGCGCGTCGCGAAGTGCGAGCTCGAAGGAAGTGAGTTTCTCGCGATGCCTGCCGACGCCCTTAGTCAGAAAAATAGCTTTGCCTGTTGGACCCATCTACTTTTGATCCTCAAGTCGATTTCGTCATGTACGTAGAGCAAGCGCAAGAGTTTTGCGAGATTACGCGTCGATGATCGGTTCGTGAACGATTCGTTCAATCGAGGCCGTTGCGTGCGACGAAGATTGCCCAACCGCAATAGCGGCGATCGAGCAAATCAAGCCGAATTCCCGCTTGAGCGGTCAGCTTGGCGGCATCGGGATCGCCTGGATTCTCCAATGCCCAATCCATGCCTGCCTGCCAATGCAGTGAGTGGTATCGATCCCAGCCGTCGGCAGAAGCTTCGATGAGGCCGCGCAGCGGCATTCCATGCGCGCGCATCGTCTCGACTGTCGTCAGCAGCGACCGCTCCGGGTAGTCGAGTTCCGCGCGGCCCCCGCGCGGTATTTCAGGAGGATAGGGAAGTTCTTTAGCGAATACCTCGCCGAGCGCGATTGCACCACCGCGTTTCGCCGCGTGGCTCATCCAATCGAGTGCGGGCTCGAAGCCGCCGAGCGCGAACGACGCGCCGATGCACATCACGACGTCGAAGCTCGCCGGCGCCGGGCGAAACTCGAGCGCGGGTCCTTCCACAATCTGGATTCGAGCAGCGAGGTTTTCGGCATCCGCGAGACGGCGCGCCTCGGCTGCGAAGGCGGGATAGATCTCAAGTCCGGTAGCCTGAATGTCGAACTGTTTTGCGAGCCGGCGCAGCAGCCATCCCTTGCCGCATCCGACGTCCAGGATGCGCATTCCGTCGCGAACACCGCAGTAGCGCATTGCCAAATCCAGCTTCTCTTCGGAAGTTGGGTTCTGGATCGTGTGATATCGCTCGATCGTTGCGAAGAATTCAAAGAGGTTCATTTTCGTTTTCACTGCTCCCGTTTGTCGCGGAGTTGATCTCTGCCGCAGAGAAACGTCGCGCGGATGCGAGGCGTTCGTGCGGCGCACAACAGCGCCCAACGAAACGCTCTGCCGAATGTAGAAAATGACGCGGACTACTTAGCGACAGCGAGACGGCAGGTGCGTTTCGCGGACTTCGGGCGCAAGTGGCTTACTCGTGATCATGAAACGCACCTCCTTTGGGAAGATGAGGCGAAAGTAGCTGAGATTCACGGGAGTTACAATCTGACGTCGCCATGGTTTGCGGTTCGCGGTAAGATGGTGGTTCAAATGAACTTTGGCGAGGTGGCATCGTGATCGAAACGAGTCCATTCGGGAAGACCGGGCATCAGAGTACTCGCGTTCTCTTTGGCGCTGCTGCGCTCGGCGGGATGAAGCAGGACAAGGCCGACGGCGTGCTCGAGGTGCTGCTCGAATACGGCATCAATCATATCGACACCGCGGCTTCTTACGGCGAGTCGGAACTGCGGATCGGACCGTGGATGCGGGAGCATCGCAAACGCTTTTTTCTTGCCACCAAGACCGGGGACCGCACGTATCAAGGCGCGCACGACAGTCTCCATCGATCGCTGGAGCGCCTGCGCGTCGACCAAATCGACTTGATCCAGATGCACAACCTGGTCGCCGAGAATGAATGGACGACGGCTCTCGGAGCGGGCGGGGCGCTCGAGGCCCTCGTCGAGGCGCGCACGCAGGGCTTGGTGCGATTTATCGGAGTCACGGGTCACGGCTCGCAGGTCGCCGCGATGCATCGCCGGAGCCTCGAGCGGTTCGCCTTCGACTCGGTGCTGTTCCCCTACAATTTCACCATGCTGAATATCGGGCAGTACGCGGCTGACGTCGAAGCGCTGCTGAAGCTGTGCCGGGAGCGCGGAGTGGCGACGCAGACGATCAAGTCTGTCGCGCGGCGGCGATGGCAGAATGGCGACGGCCGGAAATTCAGTTGGTACGAGCCGCTCCGCGACCGCGACGCGATCCGCCGCGGCGTGCATTTCGTTCTGAGCCGGCCCGGGCTATTCCTGAATACCTCGAGCGACGCGACACTGCTGCGCGATATCCTCGATGCGGCAAGCGTGAAGGCGACGGCGCCAGCGCGTGCGGAGATGGAAGCTGATGTCGAGCGCTACGAGATGAAGCCGCTGTTCGTACCGGGCGTGTCTGACACAATATAAGAGTAAGTAGAAGAATTCACTTAATCGTATGCGAAACCCGCGGTGGGTTTCACACTTCCTTCGGCAGGGGTGACCCCTGCACCCAGTATTAAGACGAGGATACGGGACTTTGTCCCTGTTAGAAGTGGTAAGAGAACTGCGCGCGATTGTTCCCCTTCCTTCGAGGGAAGGGGTTAGGGGTTAGGTTTCCCGCTTAGTACACGCCCGGAATCAGCCTCGACGTGCGCGCACAGTACGCGTCGAATTCGGCGCCGAATTGCGATCGCAGCATGGCCTCCTCCGCTCGAATCCGAGCTACCAGCGGTGGTATAAGGTATACTGTGATTGCAACCCCTGCAAGCGAACGGAACGCCAGCACAAATCCCAATGTCATGACCAGCATTCCCAGGTAGCTGGGATTGCGAATGACGCCGTAGATTCCGCTGGTGACCAGCGTATGCCCCTTCTGGATTGCCACGAGGCCGCTGAACCTGCGCCCGAGCACGAATACCGGCCACAGGCGCAGCACACCGCCGACGGCGCACAGCACGACGCCTATCCATCGAGTCGTTTCGCCGTCGATCGTCAACAGATCCATCCGGTCCGTATAGGGAGGCAGGTATGAGACCATCAGAATAAGCACGCCGAAGGCGAGCAGAACCCAACGATTGCCGCGATCCTCGCGCTCACCAGAACTCAGATTTCCCTCACTGAACAGCGACGCGATCAGCATTAGACCGCCAACGATCGCCAGCGCGATCAACGCCGTGTGAGTATAGAACCACGCGAGTCCGCCCATCCCGAGAACCGTCAACCCCACCTGCACGCCGACTACCACGAATATAAATAGGTTTTGCGCGGTCCGCGTCATCGGCCTTGCCGAGCCGTTCCTATACGACTTTGCGGAAGGCGAGGGCAGGGGGGAGTCTTACTGCTTCTGCTATTGGAACTATGCCGCTTACCAGACTAACTGCCAGAGCGGCTATAAGTGCATTAACTGTTTGGGCGGGAGTTACCCATAGGGCGCCGTTGCCTCCTAGCGCGGCGCCTAGTGTAACGCCACCTGAGAACATCCAGAGGGCCGGGACGGCGCCTATGATGCCGCCTAACAGTCCTATCGCGCCGCATTCGCCGAATAGCAGGAAGGAGACAGAGCCGCGGCTGAAGCCTAGCGCGCGCATCACGGCTACGTCGCTGATTTGTTCGCGAACCATCATCACCGTCGAGTTGGCGGCGATGAGCAGGACCGTCAGCAGCACTACGAGGCATAGCGCGAAGACGATCGCGCGAATGTTACCGATGTCGGAGAGGCCGGAAGAGAGCGCGTCGCTTTCGGTCATGGTTCGCGTTTCGGCGTCGGAGTTGGCGAAGTGTTCGTCGATCTCTTTGGCGAGCGTGGCCATCGCGTCGGCGCTGGTGGCGCGCGAGATGATGTCCCAGGCGATGTCCTCGTCGGGCAACCCGTGCGCCTTGCGCGCCGCCATCAGATAGTCGCGGCGAATTAGAAAGATGTTGGGATAGTGCTTCGACGCCATCTGGCCGACGATGACGAAGGTCATTTCCATGTGGTCCGCATTGGCGCTGCGCAGCGTGATAGTGTCGCCGAGCTTCCAGCCGTATTTGCGCATGAGAATTTCGCCGACTACCGCGGCGCGCCGGTCTTTCGCGGCCGCCTCGCGCTGCTGGCCGGTCAGGGCGTAGTCGGGATATACGGCGGCAATTTCCGGGCCGGCGCCGACGGCGAACACCGGGTCGCTGACATCGCGCCACGTGGCGGGCCATCCCGTGATGGCAGTGCACGCAGCGACACCCTGCATTTTGTTGACGTCGTCGCAGTAGCGAGCGGGCAAATCCTCCCACGGCGCGGTCTTGTTGACGGTTATGAGACGGAGCGTGCTGGAGGCGTCCTTGAGGACGCGATCCATCGAGGCGGGAACTGAGACCAGGATGGTGTAGATGAAGGTGGCCAGCGCGATGGTGAGGATGGTCAGAATCGTGCGGCGCAGATTGCGGCGCATGTTGCGTTCGATCAATTTGATCCAGTTGAACATGATGACCCCCGTTCAGACTGACCGCAGCGATTCGACCAGGCCTAGGCGCGAGGCACGCCACGCCGGCAGCAATCCGCCGAGCGCGCCGATTACTATAGCGGCGATCATCCCGGACACGAACGCGCCCATCGTCAGCCGAAACCTGAAAATGAACTCGCCGACGTTCATCAGCTGGCTGCTGAGGCCGGTCGAATACGCCACCAACACTCCGAGTATCTCGCCGAGCACCCCGCCGGCAACGGCGAGCACGATGCTCTCGATGACGAAACTCGCGAGCACGTTGAAGCGGCTGAAGCCCAGCACTCGCAGCACGCCGATTTCGCCGGTGCGCCGCGCGACCGCGGAGTACATCGTGTTCATCGCGCCGAACACGGAGCCAATCGCAAGGATCAGCGCGACGACCAGGCCGAGCGTGTGCAACTGATCGACGAATCCGGTTTGTCTTGCGTAAAATTCCCGCTCGGACAACGTGTCGACTTTGACCCGCGAATCGGTGGTCAGCGATTTGGCGAAGTCGTTATGTGTGCCGGACTTGAGCACGACGTGCAGCACCTCGAAGCCGTTGTTGACGTGGATATCCTGGGTCAGGATGCCGAGATCAGTCAGCACTTCCGATTCGCGCGCGCTGTCCTGATCGGAAAAGACGCCGACGATTCTGAAGGTGCGCCGGCCGAACTTGAAATCGCTGCCAACCGCGAGATTGGGATATCGCGCGGCGAGCTTGCTGCCGACGACCATCTCGGCCGCGCCGCGATTCGGCCAGCGCCCGCTATTCAAGCGCATCGCGCGATGGACCTGGTATGCGATCGGATAGACGCCGCGCAGCAGCGTGAACATCGCGGCGGCGGTTACAGGTGCGGCGGGGTCGGGATTGAAACCGGTGATGACCTCGGGCGAGATGAGCGTCTGGCCGTCGGGGGTCGTCGCTATCTGCGGCCGGCTTTTGATTATCTCGTATTGGTCATGCGTGATGAAGCTGCTGCCCTCGTCGGTGGTGCCGCGGCTGACCACGATCCAGTTGTCGGTGAGCGCATTGCTCATCACGGTCGCGCGCAGGCCGGCGACGAAGCCCGACAGGATGAAGAGCAACATCACGACCAACGCGACGACCGACGCCGTCATCGCGGCGGTGGCGCGGCGGACCATCAGACTGCGCAAGTTGTAGCGAATCGGGATCACTTTGTCCTCCCGCGAATTGACTCCGGGTGGAAGGGACGTTTGCGCGGACTGGAAAGGGATGGATTGTAGACTGTCGGCGGGTTCGATCCTAGAGCTACCGGCGCAGTATCCAAGCTGCGGCGCTGCTAGTGCGCAAAAGCGTTTAGTTGCGGACTGCGCGCGGCGCGATCGACGCGTTGGGTTCGGTTCGATCGGCGGAGCGGCGAATCAGATAGAGCAAAGGGCCGACACTGCCGAGCGCGAGCGTCAGTACCAGATAGGGAAGCGCGGAGACTTTGCGCTCGCGCGCGTCGTCGCCCATCCAGACCAGGATGAGAACCAGCGCAATCGCGAGATCGACGAAAGCGGCGAAGCCGGCGAAATTCGCCAACACCATGCGGAAGAAGCCGATATAGCCGTAGAGGTAAATCGCGTACGCGTCCACCGCGAGCAAAACGATCAGCGCGCCTGAGAGTGCAAGCTGCTTGCGATTCATCGCGTCCTCCGGATTCAGGCCTTTGAACTTTGCGCGAACCCGCGCCTGGCAGCGGCGATGAATGCGCGCACGCGCGCCGGATCTTTTTTGCCGCGATTCCCGGGAACGTCGGTGTGCGTGAAGGAATCGACGCCCCAGGGCATGACAGTGGCGATCGCGTCGGCGACGTTGTCGGCGGAAAGTCCGCCCGCGAGGATCACCGGGATGCGGGAGCGCTCAACTACCGTGCGGCTTACCGACCAGTCGTGAGTCTCGCCGGTGGCTCCGGCAAACGGCCGCCCCATGGCGCCTGAATCCAGCATCAGGTAGTCGACGCAGTCCTGATGCGCGTCGGCTTCGGTCAGGGTTTCGCCGGCGCGCACCGCAATCGCGCGCAGGAGCATGACGGGCGCTATGCGTTTGCGAATCCATGCGCAGTCATCGGGCTCGATCTCCCGCGCGACGATGTGCAGGACATCGGGGCGCACCGCGTCGACCATCGCGCAAATCTCGTCGCGATCGTCCGACAGCGACAGCGCCACGCTGCGCGAGCGCGGCCGAATCGCGGCGAGAATTTCTCGCGCGAGGTCGGTACCGATTGCTTCAGCGACGACACCGGGCTCGGCAACGACGAGGCCAATGAGATCCGCGCCGGCGTCTGCGGTCGCGACCGCGTCAGGCACCGACGTCATGCTGTAAATCTGCACTGTCATCGACGCAGCTATCCGCGGCCGCCGCGCAGCAGCTTGCCGGGCGTCGCGCCGGTGCATTGGCCGTCGTCCCAGGTCATCGCGCCGTTGACGATGATCGCCCGGTAGCCGCGCGCATGCTGCACGCGACGCCATTCGCCGCCGGGAAAGTCGTGCGCGACATCGCCGATCCAATCCGGCTCGACGCCGAGCCGATCGAGATCGTAAACGACGGTTCCACCTTTGATGTGAAGATCTAGATCAGCCATCGAAAGATCCCTCCTTCGAGGACGCGGTTGGCAAGTGGCGCGCTGGTAATTTCGTTCTTACAGCATCGCGGATCGGTTTGGCAAACGAGCGGCTGGCATCGAGAGCGCGATCTCTGAAGGGCCGCCGGTCAAACGCGCTAGTGCGGCGCTGCGATCGGATGAGCCCGCACGACTGCGTCGAGACGTTTCACGATCGTTACATAAACGCTGGATGAAGGAATGTCTGCCGGGATCACAGCGCCGATCGCGTAGCCTGAGCCGACCGAGGCGGCAATCGCGGCGATTGCGTCCTCGAAGTCTTCACTGGCGTTCGGGCCTTTGGCGGGCACGATGAAGCTTCTACCGCCGGCACTCGCGGAAAGATCTTGCAGACTCTTGGCGTCAACACGGTCCTTGTCAGTAAGCCCGTTAAAAATATACGGGCCGATCGCGACGTCACGTGCTTCCTTTATGCGCGGGTCGCCGATACCGACCGCATAGATTGGCACGTCGTCTTGGCCGGCCTGCGCTACAACGTCCGGCCTGGTAGTAGAGCTGGAGCTGTCTATCCCGTCGGTGATCAGAATGATTTTACGGTTCGGATAGTCCGCGCTCGCCAGGTTTTGTAATGCGATTTTGGCTGCGTCGTAGAGCGCGGTCTGACCGTACGCATGCAAAAGCTCCAATCTCCTGGCCGTTATCTGGTGATCGGTGGAGAACGGCATCAGCAGATACGGACGGTCGCTGAAGGTGAACAGAATCACTTCGTCGCAGCGATTCAGCTTTGTCACAAAGCTGCCTAGCGACTGCTTCACGACCGGCAGCTTCGGTACCATGCTGCCCGAGGTATCAATCACCAGCGCGATCGCAAGTGGTTCGTCATTGTGGCTCTCTCGAAAATAGGTGACGGGAAAAATCCGCGACTGTCCAAATACAACGAAGTCCTTTTGCGTCAGTCCCGGTATCGGTTGTCCCGAGGCGTCGGTTACTGAAACGTCGAACTGATGGTACCCCGGTTTGTTCGCAACGTCTGCCGGCAGCGCGGCGGGCGATTTACACAGTCCCACGACGGGCTGGCGTGGCGGGATCTGCGGTGGCGCACTTGATGGCCGGCGGCTCGCGCATCCGGCGATCGTCAGTGAGGTCGCCGCGGCGAGAAGCGGGACTAAGACTGCTCGCATCAATTCCCCTTTCATGCGTCCACCGGCTGTTAGCGCAATATACATACACGCGGTGAAATCACAAATCGTGATTTCAAGTTGTGGCGGCGGGATGGCCAACCTAACCAGGATTCGGAAGGGGAACGATCACTCAGAAGTTGCGGCGATAGGTGACGTAGTTCGCGCAGACTTTGGCGCCGAGTTTTTCCGCGGTGCGGCGCGACGGCCAGTTGTCGTCGAGGACCAGCGTATAGCTTAGATACTTGGAGCCTTGGCGGATCAGGTGCAAGTAAGAATACGAGGCCATCGCAAGGTTCACGCCGCGGCCGCGCGCTTGTTCGAGTACGCCAATGCCGAGAAAGTTGAGCTTCTCGTTGTCGGCGAGCTTGCGGCCGGGCTTGAGAATCGCGCCCTCGGGATTTGCCGGCGTGACCATCAGGGCTCCCACCGGCTGGCTGTCGCGATACGCGAGCACTGAGGCGTCGAGCGCCCCGGACATCGCGAAGAAATCGAACAGGAATACGAGTTCGTCGGTGGTGAAGGGCGTCGCGCCCCAGTGACGCGCGAAGGCGGTGTTCCAGGTGTATTCGAAATCGCGAATGCGGCGCGCCCGAGGCAGGTCCTTCAACGCGACAATTTCGAAGCCGGCGCGGCGGCTCGCTTCGAGTGCGCTTTCGTAGCGCGCGACCAGCTCCGGCGTCACCTCGATCTTGTAGTCAACCCATCCGCGCTCGGTTTCGAATCCGGCGTCCTTGAGCAGCGCGTGGTAGTACGCGGGATTCTGGCGCGCGATGTCGGGTGGCAGGGTTTCGTAGTCGTCGATGACGAACGGAAACTCGAGCAGGCCGTAGCCGGCGCGCGCCGCCGTCGCGCCGTTGGCCTTCATCCAGTCCGACGCCGCGTCGATCATCAGGTTGACGGCGTCGCGCGTGCCCGGCATCGCCTCGAACATTACGATATGCCCGAGCGGTTCGTTCCAATGACGTTGATAGTGGCCGTCGATTATCGCGATCGCGCGCGCGACGATGTTGCCCTCGACGCGGGCCGTGAACGGCCGAATCTTGCGCCCTTCGGCGAACGGTCCCTCGCCCATCAGGATCGGCAACTGCACCGCGACCATCGCGGCCCATCGCGCGCTGCGGTATTCGTAGACCCGATGTTGAAAAAGAACGAACTCGGTGAGCGCTTCCTCGCCCGCGGGCGACTCGATTTTTACTGGCAACTACATACTCCACCGACAGCCTGACCAATCGCGCGCTTCCGTTCAAAGTTGCGAACAGCGCGATGCGCGATGTCACCTTGTTTCGGATCTCGCCGTGCGATAACCACTGTGCAGGGGCGAGCGTAGCGCCGCGCGAGTGCGAGCGTCAAACTATCGCGCGCGAATTACGTCCCCAGGAGCGGCTGAGCGTCATGGTTGAAAAAACGATCGACCTCACGGGCATCTCGGCCAACTCGGTCGAGGACGCAGTGCAGTTGGCAATCTCGCGCGCCGGCGTCACGATCAAAGGCATCCACACCGTTCATGTCGAGGACATCACAGCGTTGGTCGAGGCCAACAAAGTGGCGCGATGGAAGGTGAGAGTCAAAGTGACTTTCCAGGTGAAAGACGAGCTGCACGAGTGATCCGTTGAGTTGCGGCCACGAAGCAAACGGCGGAGCGCAAGGACTACCCAGTCATGCGAAACCAGCCGCTGAGAGTAATCGATGGCGAAAATAGTTGAGGTTCATCCGGGTATCTACGAGATCTTTCTGCCGCTGCCGATGCGGCCGACTATCATCAACGTTTATCTGATCGACTGTCACGGCGCGTGGACGCTCGTCGACACCGGGATGAACTCGCCCGAGAGCATCGCGGCCCTCGAGGAAGCGCTGTCGGAACTCGACATCAAGATCGAGGATCTCGACGCCATCGTCGCGACCCATCACCACATCGATCACTTCGGCGCGTCGGGCGAGATTCGCCGCCGCAGCCACGCGACGACGCACATTCATCGCCTCGAAGCGGAGCGCGCGGGCAGAATGATCGAGTTCGGGAAGATGAGTCCTCACGACCGGCCCGAGTCGCGCGCGTTTTTTGCCAAGCACGGATTTCCGATCGAGCAATTCTCGCCGGCCGGCATGCGCCCGGCGTGGATGGGAACGTCGATGTACGGGCCCGTCACGCAGCCCGATAAGTTCATCGACGATCACGACGTAATCAAAATCGGCGACCGCGAGCTCGAAGTGATCTGGACGCCGGGCCATTCGCCGGGTCACAACGTGATCTACCTGCGCAAAGAGAAGGTGATGATCGTCGGCGACCACCTGCTGCCCAAAATTACGCCACACGTGGGAATTTATCCCGACGCTGCTGGAACCAACCCGCTCGGCGACTTCATCAACTCGCAGCTAAAGGTCCAGAAATTCGACGTCGAACTGGTTCTGCCGGCGCATGGCGGCGTCTATCACGACCATCGGCATCGCGCCAATCAATTGATCGAGCATCATCGGTATCGGGAGGCGGAAATGCTCGATTTGACGCGCAAGGCTCCGCAGACTGCGTTCGAAATCGCGCAACAAGTATTTGGCGGCGAAGAACGGCCGATCTTCCATGTGATGGCCGCGACTTTCGAAACGCTCGCGCACCTGGAACTTGCCTGTTTTGAAGGCCGCGCGCGCCGATCTGAGCGGGGTGAACGAACCGTGTTCCAGGCGTTATGAGTGAATTACGGGGGGTTTGCTAATTAATCCGAACGGTGTATTTTGGCCCTGCTTAAACGGACGGCCGACAACCATGTTAGAACTCGGTTAGTGGAGGGGTCCCTAGATTGAAGGAGGATGCCATGAAACGGAAGATCGGTTTGGCGCTGGCTACGGGGCTGGCATTGTTGGTCGCCGGCTGCGCGAGTCAAAGTAGCAGTGGCGGTGGCGGGACAAGCGGTGCTGCCGCAGCGCCAGCTCAAGCACCTGCAGTAGCGGAGACGTCGAGAAATTTCAACTTGGCCGTCAAGTGCCCTGGCGTTCACTGGGAAAAGAAGCACGGCTGGTCGGATGCGCAAATTATGCAACAGGAATCGGTCGAGGAAGGGGACATTCCTGCTTGCGAGCAGTGGGTTGCGGCGCAACCGAAGGGTTACGTGCCTCCTCCGCCCGGCGGAACTGTGGCGGAAAAGAGCCCTTCTGGCGCACCGGCTCCAGCTCCTCATTGATAGTTTGATGG
>JBAWCX010000282.1:0-18030 GCA_049590495.1 Binatus sp. (SeqCode) | reverse complement strand
GATCGTCCATGCCGCCGCGTTGATTAGTTTCGCGGGGAGCGTCCGATTGCGCCGCCAGGTTTTGGCCGTATAAACGTTTCCACAGATGTCGCAAACGGATGGATCTTCAGGTGGGCGCCCCTTCTGTGCGACGAGCGGGCTCATGTTGGAGCGCGTGCCGCGGCGGTTGAGGCTTCGGATAAGAGCCTTGCTGGTATTGCCGGTGATCTGCTTCATTCGATTCCCTTTCCTTCCGCTTCATTCGCTTCGATGAATGCGTCCAGGATGTCGCTGCGAGTGAGGATTCCAGCTAACGCGTTGTGCTCGACGATCGGTATTGCCCCGATCCTCTCCCGCCGCATCAGCCGCGCTGCGTCCACGACCGTATGAGTAGGCGTCAGCGTCAACACGTTGGTGGTCATCACCGACTCAACCGTAATATTGTCTGCCGGCGGTGCGCTCAAATGCGCACGAGTCGCGGCATCCGCGGCACCGACTACGGCAGCCCGGGCATCACGCAGATCGCGATCCGTGACGATCCCGACGAGACTGCGGTTCACGACCACGGGTAGCTGATTGACGCGATACTCTTCGATCAAAGCTCTTGCGCATGCCACGGTGTCTCGCGGTTTCACCGTATGTACAGGGATTTTCATGAGCCTTCCGATACGCAATTTGTTTACTCCTCGCGAGCCCTTAGCGGCTGATTATCTGGTTAGCTCCCGCAACGACCAGTAAGAACGCCCTGAGCAGATCACTCGTTGTGACGATGCCGACCAGCTTTCCTTCAGCAACAATCGGCAGTCCGCCGATCTTGTGCTTCAGCATCAGGCGGGCCGCGTCTTCCACCGTGTTGTACGGTGTGACGGTGACGAGCCTGGTGCGCATAGCCGCGTTCACACGGGTCGATTCTAGGTAACCCGTATATTCGCGCAGGTCGCGTTCCGTGATGATGCCGACGAGCAGCCCGTCATCCATCACCGGCACGCGCCTGAACGCTCCGCCGTCCATGATGCTCTTTGCCTTCGACAAGGTGTCGTGCGAACCGATCGTTACCGGGTCCGATGTCATCAGGTTGACAATCTGCATGGTTGTTCTCCAAGGCAGCCAGTTGATCAGAGTGCAATTCGCTTGCCACCAGTAATCGAGCGTCGACTGAGCCAGTTGGCTGCATCTACATTTGCCAGTGGTGCGATCGGATACAGATCGGCGCGGCAGGCCACGAAAACTCTGACCCGGCCGATGGCATGGCATTGGCTTAGGTAATGAAGACGGCGACGCGCCTGATCACGAAGGAGCACTCCTATGGCACAGCAATTTCGCAGGATTCTTTGCCCGGTGGATTTCGACGATAACTCGATGAAGGCGCTCGATACTGCCGCCGACCTCGCACGCGACAGCAACGGCACTGTGTTTGTCTTGCACGTGGTACCGATGATCATCACGGCGACCGGAATGCCGGTATATTCGGATCTCTACAAGGGGCAGGAAGAGGCTGCTCGCACCAAGCTGCTCGAGACCGCGCACAAACAGCTGGGCGGGCTCAAGTACGAACTTCTGATCAATATGGGCGAGCCGGCGGGTACCATCTTAAATGCCGAAAAGAGAACGAAGGCCGATCTGGTCGTCATGGCCACGCACGGGCGGAGAGGCTTCAAGCGCTTCCTACTGGGCAGCATCGCCGAAGTCGTCCTGCGCGAATCCACCTGCCCCGTCCTGACCGTGCGTTGCACTCCGACTCAAAACGACCTGGTCGGCACCTGGATGACCAAGAATCCCGTCTCGGCGACTCCGCACGAGAAGCTCGCCTCAATCGCAGCGAAGATGCACGCGGGAGGCTTTCGATGCGTGCCGATCGTGAGCGATGGCGCGGCCGTGGGAATTGTCACCGATCGCGACATCCGCCAACACACGGGTTACCTCGATCAAACCGAGGCGTTTAAGGCGATGAGCGAGGCGCTGATAACTGTGACCCCCTCCACCGATATTCGCGAGGCCGCTCGCTTGTTGCGCGAGAGGAAGGTTGGAGGGTTGCCTGTGCTCGAGGACGGTAAGCTCGCCGGCGTGATAACCACCTGTGACGTGCTTGATGCGCTGACTCACGCTGAGCACTCCGAGTAGCCGGAGACCGGGTGAAATGATGGAAGAAAGCGGAACGCCGAGGCCTGCCGGACATTCGGCTGGCGGCCTTGTGCCGCTGGTCGAGGCAATGATGCGGCCGGCGTTCTACCCAGATTCGCCCGCGCGCGTAGAGCTCAAGCAGACCCACATTTCTTACGTCTTCATCGTCGGCGACTTCGTTTACAAGGTAAAGAAGCCGGTCCATTTCCCGTTTCTCAATTGTTCCAAGCTCACGCAGCGATTCCTCTTCTGCTGCGAGGAGGTGCGCCTGAACGCGCGCCTATCGCCGCGGGTGTACCTCGGCGTGTTCGCGATTCTTAAACGTGGAGACTCGTTCGTGCTCGGACCTGAGGTAAGCGCGGAGCATCGCGAGGCCGTCGAGTACGCGGTCAAGATGCGTCGGCTGCCCGAAGATCGAATGCTCGACCGGCTGCTAGCCGCATGCAAGGCGGACGGCGCCACCATTCGTGCCATTGCGGTGCGGATCGCGGAATTTCACGCGAACGCCCCGTCGAATCGTGGTTGGACCTACGGTTCGGCGGCGGCGATCTGGCGCGGCGTGATCGAGGACATCGGGCAGGACGAGGCTTTCATCGGTCACACGCTTGGCAAAGACCAATTCGCGGCGATCGACGCCTACTGTCGCGCCTTTATCACGGCACATTGGCGGGCATTGAATGACCGAGCACTCGAGGGTCGCGTCCGCGAAGGCCACGGCGATTTGCGTGCGGAGCACATCTGCCTGGCGGGGAACGAAATAGACGTGATCGATTGCGTCGAGTTCAGCGAGCGGTTGCGCTACGGCGACGTCGCATCGGAGATTGCGTTTCTCGCGATGGACCTCGAACGACTCGGCGCGCCTCGACTCGCCGATGAGTTGGTTGAGGCGTACGTAGAAATCACCGGCGACGAAGAGTTTGCGGTGTTCGTTCCATTCTACAAGTGCTACCGCGCAAGCGTGCGCGGCAAGGTCGAGAGCCTGCGAAGCCTCGAGCGCGAGGTCGAAGCTGGAGACCGAGAACGCGCACGCCAGCTCGCAGGGAGTTACTTCGAGCTGGCGGTGCGCTACGCCATTGGCGCGTCGCCGGCGCTGATCGTAGTGTGCGGGCTTTCCGGTTCGGGCAAATCGACCGTCGCGCGCATTCTTCAACATCGCAAAGGCTTCAAAGTGATCAACTCGGACCGTGTCCGCAAGCGGCTGGCATCCGTCTCCCCGCACGAGCACGTCCGCACCGGCTACGGTGCGAACATTTATTCAGACAGGTTTACGAAAATCACCTACGACGCGATGCTGGCCGAGGCGGAACGCCTAATGAACGACGGCTGCGGAGCAATTCTCGACGCGACGTTCAAGGCGTCTGCCGACCGACAATTGGCACTCGCCCTAGCTGCCCGACGCGGCGTTCCTGTGCTCTTCGTCGAATGCGTCGTCAGTGAAGACGAAGCCATACGCCGGCTGGAGCGTCGCGGATCGTTGCAAGGTGAAGTGTCGGACGCCACCCCAGAGGTGCACCGAAGGCAGCGCGCGGAGTTCGAGCCGATACATGAGATTCCTCTGCGAAACCACCTACGCCTCGACACCACTCGACAGCGCGAACAGCTTGTCGAGGAAATCGAGGAAGCGCTCGAGGGTCAACGGATGGCTGCAAAAAATTATGCGGCAGTCCGGAAGCAAGACTAAACGATCACGAAGTTAGCACTAGCTCTCTAGACCGTACTTTTCGATCTTGGCAGTGCGAGAATTTTTGAAGCAGCGCAATTCGAGGTATCTTCTCAATGTCCGACTCAGACCAGCACCTTGCTCTCATCGACGCATACTGGCGAGCGTCCAACTACCTGACCGTCGGCCAAATCTACCTGATGGCGAATCCTCTGCTGCGGGAGCCGCTCCGGCCGGAGCACATCAAGCCGCGCCTGCTCGGCCATTGGGGGACCTCGCCGGGGCAGAACTTTATCTACGTGCATCTCAACAAGCTGATTCGCGAGCATGACGCCAACGTCATCTATATTTCCGGTCCCGGCCACGGCGGTCCGTCGGTCATGGCGCATACGTATCTCGAAGGAACGTACTCTGAGATTTATCCGCAGATTTCCGAGGACAGTGAGGGGATGCGTCGGCTGTTTCGCCAGTTCTCGTCGCCGGGCGGAGTGCCGAGTCACGCCGGCCCGCACGTCCCGGGTTCGATCAATGAAGGCGGCGAGCTCGGTTATTCACTGGTGCACGCGTTCGGCGCGGCGTTCGACAATCCCGATCTGATAGTCGCGTGCGTGATTGGCGATGGCGAGGCCGAGACCGGCCCGCTCGAAGGCGGATGGAAGGGCGTGAAATTTCTCAACCCGGCGCGCGACGGCGCAGTGCTGCCGATCCTTCATCTGAACGGTTACAAGATTTCAGGACCCACCGTGTTCGGCCGCGACGACGACGAAGACTTGCGCCGCATCCTCGAAGGCCACGGCTACGAGGTGCATTTTGTCGAGGGCGACGATCCGCCAAAAATGCACCGCGAGTTCGCCGCGACGCTCGACAAATGCTACGCGACGATTCGCGCAATCCAGACCGACGCGCGCGCTCACGGGTTTCGGAAGCGGCCGACGTGGCCCGCAATCGTATTGCGGACGCTCAAAGGATGGACCGGGCCGAAAGTTGTTGACGGTGTGCAGATTGAAGGGACGTTCCGCGCGCATCAGGTGCCGCTCGACAAAGTGAAAGAAAATCCTGAACATCTGAAATTGCTCGAACAGTGGATGCGCAGTTACCGGCCCGACGAGCTATTCGACGAGCGCGGTGCGTTGAAGCCTGAGATCAAAGCGATTGCGCCGAAAGGGACCCGCCGGATGGGCGCGAATCCGCACGCTAACGGCGGACTCCTGACCGTCGCGCTCGATATCCCTTCGTTCACCGAATACGCGGTGCCGGTCGAACAACCGGGTAGCGTGACGGTCGAATCGACGCGCCCCTTCGGCAAGATGCTGCGCGACATCTTCACGCGCAATTCCAAACAGCAGAACTTTCGCCTCTTTTGTCCCGACGAAACCAATTCGAACCGCCTCGGCGACGTGTTCGAGGTCGAGAACCGATGCCTGGTGAGCCGCGTCGAGGGCTACGACGATCACGTCACGCCCGACGGGCGCGTGATGGAAGTGCTGAGCGAACATTGTCACCAGGGATGGCTCGAGGGCTACACGCTCACTGGACGCCACGGCGTGTTCGCGTCGTACGAGGCGTTCGCGATGATCGTCGATTCGATGGCGACGCAGCACGCTAAGTGGCTGCAGACCTGCAAGACCGAGCTGCCGTGGCGGCGTCCGATTCCCTCGCTCAATTACCTGCTCACTTCGACCTGCTGGCGCAACGATCACAACGGCTTCAGCCATCAGGGCCCCGGCTTCATCGACACTCTGCTGACGAAGCGCGGCATCGTCTCGCGAATTTACCTGCCGCCCGACGCGAACTGCCTGCTGTCGGTTGCCGATCATTGCCTGCGCAGCAGCGACTACGTCAATCTGATCGTGATCGACAAGCAGCAGCATCCGGTGTGGCTCGACATCGATGCGGCTCGCGAGCATTGTTCGCGCGGCGCGTCGGTCTGGCGATGGGCCGGCAACGACGATGGCAACGAGCCGGATCTCGTGCTCGCATGCGCCGGCGACGTGATGACTGAAGAGTGCATCGCGGCGGCGTGGCTGTTTCGCAAGTATCTTCCCGAAATGAAAATTCGAGTCGTGAACGTCGTCGATCTGATGACGCTGTTTCCGCCCGATCGCCATCCGCACGGCATGAGCGACGACTATTTTCTGGAACTGTTCACGCGCGACAAGGACGTCGTCTTCGCCTTTCATGGTTACCCGGGCGAGGTTCATCAACTCATGCACGGCCGTCCCAATCCGGACCGTTTTCACGTTCGCGGCTACGTCGAGGAGGGCACTACGACGACGCCGTTCGACATGCTGGTGCTGAATGGGGCGAGCCGCTATCACCTATGCATCGAGGGACTGCGGCGTGCGCCGAGATATCAGGAGCGCGCCCGCGAACTGATCAGGATGACCGAAGACGCGCTCGACGCGCATCGCGAATACGTGGTCGAGCATCTGGAAGACATGCCCGCGATTCGCAACTGGAAATGGACTGCGGATTAAATCGATGAATGCAAGCTCGCTTGCCGGAAAGTCTGTCGATCAATGGGCATTGTCAACGATGGACTAAAACTGCATCAGTTGGCCGGAGCAAAAGTACGTCCTTCCCCGCGTTGTCTAAAGCGGGCAGCAGACTTGGCACATTTGCTGCTGTCCGCTCGGTTGCGTGCTGCGGTCACTTCTGCAGCACCAAATCTGAAGGAGTAACACTGATGAAATCGATTGTCTGGTTTGGCGCATTGTTGGCTTTGTTAGGGATTTTGGGTCTCGCGATACCTGTCTTTACGACCTCAGAAACCAAGGATGTAGTGAAGCTTGGCGATCTCAAAATCCAGAATACCGAGCAATCTACGCACGTAGTTCCTGTGGCTCTGAGCGCTGGCGCACTCGCCTTAGGCATTATTCTTATGGGAGCAGGACTTTACCAAAGGACCTAATAGTTATCAGAACGAATGCGGTCCTCGGCCAGCAAGCTTGCTGAAGTATCGTTCGAACAAAAATTCGGAACAAAGTGGTTGCCATAGCGGATGCTGGAATAACGACAGACCCTTGTCAGGACGAGTATCCGTAGCGCTCTTGAATCAGTCTCGCCACAGCTTGACGCACATCATCCAGATGACCGATCCGATATCGCTGTTCGACTTTTCGAACGTCCGATGCCAAGCGATGATCGTGGAATACGTCCGAAATCCATCGTGAGAAATCTCCCCGTCGCGCGTGTTGGGCAATACACGTCATCGGTGTGCTCGCTAACAAGAAGACAAACTGCTCCAGCGATCGGGCGCGTGGTCCGATCGCTCTCCCATTGTCCGTGAACACGAATTCCTGCCCAGCGGCTAGTTGGACGTCGAAGTACTTCGTCTTGTGCCGCACATGCGAGCTCAATCGAGGCAAGAGCTTAAACCGCCACAATTTTCCTTCAGCTTCTTCGATTCCAGGCAACAGAGCAGCCTCGTTGCTGGCGAGCGCTCCGAGAGCGACTTTCCATTCAGGGTCGACGGTTCCTTTATCAACCATTCTTACCAAGGCTTGTACCTCATGCAGATCGGTCGTGCGGTTAACAATGACTATTTCAATGCCTCTGCGAAGATCCGCGTGCAGGTCGGATGGCCTATAAGTGACAAGTGTGTATGCGCCCAACTCAAGATCCAACAGCTGTTTCACGTTGGGTTCATGAAGAAAGTAATGCGCCTCATCAACGACAATCCGATGCGGCAGACCCGTGGTTCGCCGGAGGGAAGCCAGCATCGGCAGAAGTGCGTTTAGATAACTGAGCTTTTCCTCGTATGGTGACCGAGATAAATCGATGACCACGTTCAGATCGAAGTGCCGTAGCGCGCGAGCCACCTCGGGTATGTCCGGCGGCCCATCGTCACCTCCCAGTACCGCCACGCCAGGTAGCGACTCCAGCTCACTGTAATCCCCTTCGGGATCGATCACGCAGACAGAGTAGCCCTGCAGAATCATCTGTTCGCACAAAAGCCCGCTGACCCAGGATTTGCCGGACTGTGGATCTCCAACGACCAGCATATTCCGCCCTTGGACGGCGAATGCGACCGTCCGTCCGTCCTCGGCCGTACCCAGCGTGATTCGATGCCGGCCCATTCGGCCGCGAGGTAACCTCACCTCACCCGCCGCTCGGCGGATATAAGCGGCCACGGCGTGCGGACCATCCCCATTGAGAATCTCGTCCGCTTCCCTTTTGAGTTCTTCGCTGCCCCATTCGACAGCCACGGCTATCTCGCATTGAGCGAGCAGGTCGTGGTCGTTCTCAGCGTCGCCGATCGCAATCGCGTTGTGAACCGAGTGACGAAGTGCTTTCAGTGCTTCCCGCAGGCCGGTGCCCTTGCTGATCGCCTGTGGAAGAACCATCAGGCGGCTGCGGTTGAATAACAGCACGAGGGGCAGTTCGAGCTCCCTGATCACCGCCAGAATCTGCGGAGCCGAAGCCGCGTCTACCTCCACGACGCATTGACCCCTTTTGGAATCGATCCCACGGCGGCGTAGCTCGTCGAGGAATACTTGAGGTGGGAGATGACCGATCAGCCTGGACTGACCATTTGGAAATGCCAGAACCGCACCGTTCTCCGCAACCATCGCGTCGACAAACTCGAAATCTCCGACCTTTTCCTTGAGCTCAGAGAGGATGCGGCCAGTGACCAGAATTACCAAGATCCCGCGCGCACGTGTCTCTATGATTGCCGCCTTGACGTCGGGGTCCAGCACACCGTCTCGTGCGATCGTCCCATCGTAGTCAAGTGCCAACACGCCAAACTTCATGTTTGCCTTTGTGTGCGCCCTCGAAGGTCAAGCACGGTGCGGTCAAGAAGCATATACGACAGAAAGGTTCAACCAATCCATGACGACATGCAACAGATCATTTCTTAACTGCTTATAGGCCTGTCGCGCGTACCGTTTGAGAACTTCACTTGGTCGTTTTCTGGTGCGCAAAGGGAATCATAAGGACACTCAAGACAGATCCCGAATTGCGCGCCAAAGTCGGCGATTTGGGGTATAGGACACACCGCCTGGAACTGACTTTCAAGTTCAGAAAACAATCAACAGCGCGCAGAGTTCGAGCCGATTCGCGAAATTCCGCATCGAAACCACTCGCGCATGGATACGACCCGCCAGCGTGAACAACTTGTCGCGGAAATCGAGGATGCTCTCGCGCATTCGGTAGCGTCGTAAGATACTGGGCAAGCAATGAGTCCGTCTCTTCAAGCGGGGTTGATCGTACTCGGCGCCGTGGCCGTTTTCTTCACCCTGCCCTGGACCTTGCCACACTCGTGGTACAGGGCGCTCTTCTATCCCGGTGGCAGGCCGAAAGCGTTCACCAGGCGCCTCAACTCCGCACAGGCGCGGCTAACCGCGCTGGGGATATTTCCGGCACTGATGGTCGCCCTCGAAACGCGAGGGCGTCG
The DNA here is from genome assembly GCA_049590495.1 of Binatus sp. (SeqCode). Lineage (GTDB taxonomy): Bacteria > Desulfobacterota > Binatia > Binatales > Binataceae > Binatus. Next base: position 8,872 of record JBAWCX010000282.1, on the reverse strand, counting down.
AAGCGGCAGGGCTTCCCTGGTCCAGCTTGTGGTGGCGAAGGTCGGCACGGAACGATACCTGGTGTCGATGCTGGGTGAGAACGCCGACTGGGTGCGCAACGCACACGCCAGCACGGGCGCCGCCGTGCTCCGCCATGGAACAACGGAACAGGTGAGGCTGGAGGACGTGCCGGTGTCGCAGCGCGCGCCAATCCTCAAGGCCTATCTGCAGGTGGCGCCCGGCGCCCGCCCGCACTTCGACATCAGCCGTGACGCGCCGCTCGCGGAGTTCGAGAAGGTGGCGGCGCGCTATCCCGTATTCCGCGTCGTCACGGAGTGAATCGCCGGCCCAAGAGCAGCCAGAACCAAGACCTATCGCATCGCCGTTCGACGATCCTGAATCGTGTTGAGGTAGGCGATGATTTTGCCGATCACCTCGCCGATCCCGTACTCGCCCCTTTCGCCCGCACCAATCTCATAGAGTTTCTCTCCCCACACCGGCATCTGGTGATTTCCGTGCGCTCGCGGCGTATCGCGGCCGTCGATGAACTCGGCAATCTTATGCGCCGGCAACGGCATACCGTATTTGTCGCCGAGCTTGCGCAGATTCGCTGGCGGCGTGGCCAGGCTCTTCGCCACTGGCCCGTCTCCGAGCCCGTCGGTGCCATGGCATGACGCGCAGTAGCGTACGAAATACTTGTGCCCGTCGGCTACGTCATCGCCCGCACACAGCGCAGGCTGCGCGACGGCCAGCGCCGCGCCTAACGCAATTAGTATTTCCAACATTTTTAGCTTCATCGATTCACCATTTATTCGAAATGCTCAATGCGCGATAGGCATCGCTGTCGGACTCGCTGTAGGCGACGGTCGCATCGCTGCCGCCGCCACTTCGGGATCTGGTATGTATTCTGGCGGATACGTCAACCGCCGCCAGCTGAGCAGCATCAGCGCGAGCGCTCGCGATTCTTCCGGCTTGAAGTTGTAATCGGGCATCTGGGTGTTCGGCGAAACCGCGCTTGCCTTCGTCAGATGCTGCACGTTCCAGTTGAACATCGTGTGCTCTCCATGCACGTGTGCGAAGTTCAGCAGTTCGGGATTCCGGTCACCCTCGAAGGTCAGCTCGGATCCGGTCGCGCCGCCGCGTCCTTCGACGACATGGCAGAGCAGGCACTTTTTCTTTTTGAAGAGCACCTTGGCGAGATTGATCTCGCCCATCCCCGGCGTTGCGGCATCGTGGCGATGGCAAAAATTGCATCGCATCTGGATCATCTCGTTCATCGTGAGTCCGTTCTGCGCTGCGAGCGCGTTGGACAGCATCGGATCTTCCCATCCACGTCCACCTTGATGCGCCCCTGCGACTGTCGTCGCCGCGCCGTCGCCGCCGTGACACGGCGTGCATCCGAATTTCGCGAACTCATGCTTCGTCATCCAGTCGTTCATCGGATGCGGTTTCAGGGGCTCCGCGATCGTGGCGGGAAGCACCGAAGACCATTCGTAGCCCAGATGGCACGTGATGCATCGATCGGTGACGCCAATCTTGGGAATCCAGATCTGCTGAACCCCCGCGCGGAAGTCGCGGGCGTCCTCGCCTTTGCCGTAATGCCCGAGCAGTTGAGGAAATTCGCGCTGATAACTGCCCCATTCAGTGCTGAACTCTCGCCAGAAGCAGACCACGACCAGCACCAGAAACAGGATCGACATCGCGACCATCCAGCCGAAGTCCTTCGCCTCGTACGCTTCGTTTTTGTCGGCCATATCAGTAAAGCCGCGGCGTCTGAGCTCGCGCCTGGCCGGGCCAGTAAATCCGCCAGTAAGGTCCGCGCAAATAAACCCCGACCATGATCAAGATGATGATCGCGAGCGTCGCGACAGCGAACGTCACGTTCTGACGCTTGCGCTCGGGCGCAAGCCATCGACCTTCTGCCCGCAATGGAGAACGATCAAGCCAAGGCCATAACATCAGCACGGCGAGCAGAAATCCCGGCAGCAAGATTCCGCCGAGCAACGCGCCGCTGACTGTGTAGCCGCCGAACCGAACTGTCGTCGACGCCACCAGCTCCTGCAACCAGACGAAGTACCACGGCGCCTTGGCTGGATTCGGCGTCACCGACGGATTCGCGAGTCCCTCCAGCGGGGCGTTGAACAGGATCGCGGCCAGCAGCGTGATGTTGAACACGACAAGGAATACCAGCGCGATTCGCCGCGAGAGGTCCGGCGACGAGAAAATCTGGTCGGTCTCCTCGAGCCCCGTCGAGCTCATCACCTGCACCGACGTGCCCGGCGTGATCCCGAAGAGCGAGTAGCTCTTGGTCTTGGGGGTTGCTTTGGGAGCCATCGTGCGCGCCAGACGCGCTTGTTCGATCACCGCCAGGCCGCCGTCCTTGCGCACGCGCCACATGTGATAGGCGAAAAGAATCCACACGAAGACCGGCAGGAAGAAAACGTGCAGCACGTAAAATCGCAGCAGCGTCTGCTGTCCGATTTCATGGCCGCCGAGCAGAAGGAATTGGATCGTGGGCCCAACGATCGGCGCCTGCTTCGCGATGCTGGTCCCGACCGTGATTGCCCAGAACGCGAGCTGGTCCCACGGCAGCAGGTAGCCGGTGAACGAAAGGAACAACGTCGCGAGAAACAGTACGACGCCCACCACCCAATTGACTGCCCGAGTGCCGCGGTAAGCGCTGGTGAAGAACACTCGCGCCATGTGGATATACACGACGGCGACCATTCCCTCTGCTGCCCATCGATGCTGGTTCCTGAGCAGACGCCCGAAGCTGACGGCGTACTGCAAATCCTTGATGCTGCCGTATGCGCGCTCGGTCGAAGGCACGTAGAAGAACATCAGCATCACGCCGGTGACCGTAAGGATCAGCAGCAGCGATGCGGACGCGGTGCCCAGCCAGAATGAATAGTTCCAGTCCATGCTCGCGCGCGCGACTTTGGCCGGGAACCAGTGGAGCCAGAAGTTCTTGACGATAGCTTCCGAAGATTCGCGCTCGCTCTCCGGCGACCATGCCCATGAAGTTTTGCGCCAGAGCGCCCTGATCTTGCCGCCCATCGATCAGGCCTTGGCCTTTCCGCCGATGACCAGCCGGAAGTCGCGCGCGACATCGGTTGCGCTATCGACTTCGAGGAAACCGTCGGGCGAAACCGTAGTCGCGAACCAATCGAGCGGGCGCGGTGCTGGTCCCGAGATCACCGTGCCGTCGGGACGAAAGCGGCTGCCGTGGCATGGGCAGTCGAACTCGGTGTCGCGCCACTGCACGTTGCATCCGAGGTGCGTACAGATCGCGGAAATCACGTGGAACGCTTCCTTCTGACGGATCACGTACAGGCGATACGCTTCGTCAAGCGTGTAGCCGTCGGAATAATCGTCAGGACGCTTGAGCTTGAAACGGCTCGGCGGTTCGTAAAGCACGTTGGGAAAGAACGCGCGGCCGGCCGCGCCGATCTGGGCGAGGAACGCTGCTAACACCGATCCCTTGCCGATGAAGCGCAAGATCTTTCGACGATCACCATCCATCAGCTAGCCGTTTCCTCGAACTGAAAGCGCTCCATCGTGATCGCCGAGGTCGGGCATCGGGTCGCGCACAGGCCGCAGCGGATACACTTCGTCTCGTCGTAAAGAAAAGCACTACGCGTCTGCCCTTCGGCCATCACGCCGGCGACCCGTTCCTGATCGGCGATTTCATCCGCGAGCGTGAAATGCAGGCAATGCTCGGGGCAGATATCTACGCATCGATTGCACAGGATGCATTTGGCGCCGTCGTAGATCGGATGGATATGGCAGTAGAGGCATCGCTCGGCCTGCTCGCGCGCGTCGTCGGCAGTGAACGTGGACTCGACTTCCGTGATTCCGGTGCGGCGCGAGAGCGGCACCAGTGGAATATCGCGATGCTTCTGCTCGTAACGGTCAACCATCTTGTAAGTATCGGTCGGGAGTTCCTCGATCGTGACGTGCATTTGCCGCTGGCCGACTGGCTTGCCGCGCAGGTACGCGTCGATACCGCGTGCGGCGACCTTTCCGTGCTGTGCGCATGTGATCAGCAGGGAAGGGGGAAAGGCCGCATCGCCGCCTGCGAATACGCCCGCGATACCAGTCTCGAGCGTGATTGGATCGATCTTGAGCGTTCCTGCTGGTGTGATAGTGACTCCATCTTCCGGCGTGACGAACGACAGGTCTGGCGCCTGCCCGATCGCGAGTATCATAGCGTCGGCATCAACGACTCGTTTATCGTTCTCGTCGAACTGCGGCCGAAAGCGGCCCGCTTCGTCGAATACTTTGACGCATTTCACCAGTTCGATTCCTACTGCGTGGCCATCGCGGATGACGATTCGCTTCGGACCCCAGCCGGGCATGAAGGTGACGCCTTCTTCGCGCGCGATGTCGAGTTCCTCGCGGCCCTGCGCCGATTTCATCGCCGGCATCTCCGCCTCGGACTCGAGACTCGCGACTGTGACTTCCAGCGCGCCGCGCCGCGCCGCTTCGCGCGCCGCATCGAGCGCCACGCGCATCGTACCCGCCGTGACGCTTTGCTCTTCCTCCTCGGACATGACGAGTCCGGGCACGAGTGCACGAACCGCAGTCCGCGCCGCATCGATCGCAACGAGTCCACCGCCGATGACGACGACCTTGCCGCCGAGCGGAACCCGGTAGCCGCGATTTATGTTCAGCAGATAGTCGATCGCTTTGATCACGCCGTCGGCGTCGCTGCCCTCGATAGGTACTGCGCGTCCGCGCGACGCGCCCACGGCTAGAAAGATGGCTTCGTAGCCCTGCTCCTTCAGTTCCCGAACCCCAAATCCGGGTCGGAGGGGAGTCGAGTAGCGAAACTCGACGCCGAGCTCCTCGATCTCGCGGACCTGGCAGTCGATTACGTCGCGCGGCAGCCGGTAGGCGGGAATTCCATATCGAAGCATCCCGCCCGCGTGTTCCATCGCTTCGAAAACGCACGCGCTGTAACCCATCAGAGCCAGATCATTTGCGCACGCAAGCCCCGCCGGTCCCGCGCCAACCACTGCAACTTTGCGCTTCGACGGACCCGCATCGGGCCGCACGCCTGGAATGTCGATATGACCGGGAGTTGTGCTGCCGCCGCCCGACGGTCCCGCGATCATCTCGCGGATTCCCTTGGATGAGAGCGCTTCGGGGCCGAACTGTTCGGTGAGAAACCGCTTAAGTGCGCGAATCGTCACGGGCGCATCGATCTTGCCGCGCCGGCACGCGTCCTCGCACGGAGCGCCGCAAGCACGCCCGCATATGGAAGCGATAGGATTGGGCGAGCGTGCGACGCGGTACGCTTCCGCCAGGCGTCCTTCCGCGATCAGTTGAACGTAGCGGCCCGCATCCGTCTTGACCGGGCACGCATCGAGGCAGGGAACGTTCTTGCGAAACCACCACAAATCGCGTCGCATCGCGTCGATCGAATTTCCATCGCTCATCGCGCCTACTTCTTGCAGAAGGTCCGGATGTAAACGACTAGATCATGCATCTCGCCGTCCTCGAACCCCGAGCTCCATGCCTGCATGTCCTTGCTGAGACCCGCGGCAGCACCGCCGTTCTTGATCACGTTGAACATCGTATCGTCGGAAATCTTGCCCATCGCCGCGCAATCGCTGAAATTGCGCGGGCTGGTCGACAATGTCGCCGCGGCGGGACCGTCGCCCTTTCCGTTGGGGCCGTGGCACTTCACACAAAACGTGTCGTAGTTCTGCTTCGCTGCCGCCATATCGCCCGCGCGCACAGGCGCAAACGGGCACGCGATTATTACGCACACGCCAAGGGCTGAGATGATTCGATACACGTCGTCCTCCGTTTCACCGTTTGCGATCCGATTCAGCGGGCCTTGAGATATTCCAAAATCGCTTTGGCGTCGTCGGGCGGGAAATTTCCGAGCGTACGCATGTGCATCATGATCTGGTCCCACTCGTAAGGAGCCTTCTCGGAGCCGGGGCGCGCGTTGTGACAGGTGTTGCAGTAGACCGGCCACAGCTTGGCGCCCTCCCGGAACAGGCGCTTGTGTTCGGCTGGCGAAATTTCCTCCTGCTCCTGCGCCCACACGTGAGCGCCAGTCCATCCGATCGCAAGGGTCCCAAACAAGATTGCCACGAATATTTTTTTCATGATCATCCCCCTTAGAATCCGATCGTGAATTGGCTAATGAAGGCATGATCGTTCGGGATTGCACCCGCCGGCGTTTCCGCGCCGCTAGGCGAGACGAATGCTCCTCCCGCCCGAGGAAGTTCGATGTCGAATTCGTTCTGCCAGACGATCGACGGCGCGATCCAATAATCAAGCGCCAGAGCTACTTCGCGCGAATGCGGCGCGTAGGTGGCAGGCGATCCATTGATTCCAAAGTCAGGAACCAATCCCACCTGGGTGCCGCCCAGCCCAACGCCAGTCGCGCCCTGGATGTCAGCAGTCGAGACGCCGCGCTGGTTGACTCCCGAGTATCGCACCAACGGTTCGAATCGACGGAGGTATTTGTTGATCACCTCGGGAAGGCCCGGGACTTTAACTCCGCTCAGGAAGTAGCCCGCTTGCACGTACCATCCCTGGCGATTGTCGGACGCCTGCCCCATCGGCATCTGGCGATACGATGACAGCCACTCGCCGCGAGTCTGCAGGTTGCCGACGAAGTAGTTGAAATCCACGCCCCACGAGTTGAGCCAATCTCCGTTGTTCCACTTGCCGTTGTAAGTGGACGCTCCGAGCTCGAGCCTGCCCCACTTCGTATCAACCGGCAGCGGATAGATTCGAAAGCGCCCCCCGATCGACTTGCCGTTGGTCTGGCTGAAGGCGACCGCGGTTGGACTCGACATCGCTGCGCCGAGGACGTTCGAGCTGAAATTCGGTCCGTTGCCGCCCCAGACCGTCCAATCGAAATCCTGTCCGAGTGCGCCAAATTGCATTCCGCCGCGAAGCTGGATTCCAAGCTCGCCCGGTGGAACCACGGGCTCGACTCCGAACGGCAGCGGCGCAGTGACAAACCGGTTTACCCACATCGGACTCTGGGTCTCGTACCAGTCGCCGAACGGCTGATCGAATAGCCCGGCCTCGACCGTCATGTAGTCGTTGAGAAAAATCTGGAAATCGGCTGTCGACAGATCGGTTCCCGTTCCGGTGGAGCCGAAGCCGGCGCTGAACACTCCCTGGAAGAGGATCCAGTCCGTCGGGCGATACAGGATCATCGGTTCCCAATCGAAGAAGAACGAGTTCTGTGACGCATGATGGAGATTGTCGAGCGCGCCGCTCTGCTGGTCGAAGATGAATTGACCGCCCGCCGCGCCGGTTACGGTGAAGGTGTGCGATCCGAGGTAGCGATCGACAACGCTAGTGAACTGCGCCGGCGGGATCGGCGCGTCGACCTTGGTCTGCAAGGTCTTCACTTGGTGATTGGTCTGTTCAAGCTCGAGCGTGGTCTCCTTCAGCTTCTGATTGGTGTTCCGGAGTTGCTGGCTGGTGGTCTCGACCCTTGAGTCTTTCGTCTCGAGTTGCTGGACCTTGACCTCGAGTGAGCGAATTACCTCGCGGTCACGCTTGCGCTCTTCGCGCAGCTGGCGCATCTCGGCCCTGATTTCCTTGAGCGCGGCTGCGTCGGTGGCGTCGCTGTCGGCCGCGCGTGCCGTGCCCGCCAGCGATAACGCCGCGACCCCGATTGCGAACAAAAATGTCGAGCAAATTCGTCCGGCTCGCATAGTTCCCCCAATCTCCGCCGAGGTTTTCGGCACATCTTCCGAGAGCAACATCTGTGCCCCGACAACGAAACGTGCGTCGCAGGGTGCTGCGACTGGAAGATCAACGTCGCGCGCTGGACTTCAGGGAGGGCCTCATCTTGATGTGGAAATCGCTTATCCAACGTTTACAGCGATTGTGTTGCCAAGAGCAGCAGGCTTGTGTGTCCGAACGATACACACTCTCAGGTTGCCGCTCGCACTCCGTCTGATATCAGGCGTTGCATCGACGCCAGCGCTCGGCACGAAGAATGAAGTGGTATCGTAAGCACTCGCGAGGACGAATATGACTGCCGCCAAGAAGCCGCCAGCCATCCGGGCAGAAAAGTCATCCGAGACGGGCAAGATCAGAAACCTTACGGAAGAACTGAGCCGAGAAGAATACAGTCTCGGGATGCCGCTGCTCGACGCGGCAGTGGCAGGCGTCATTCTCGGCTTCAAGCCGTCGGATCGCGAGATGCGTGTGCAGGCGCAGCGCTGTTGGGAAATTCTGAAGCCGCAACTTAATCAGCATCTGCTAAGCGAAGATGAGACGGTGCTGCCGTGGGCGGAAGATGCGGGCGGCATTTCTCCCGAGGTCATGGATCGAATCAAGAAGAGCCACCGCGAGATGCGCTCATTGATTCGTAAGCTTGTCGGAGTGTCGTTCGAAGAGGATCCGGACAAAGTTGTCGCCGTAGCCGGCAAGGCGCTCTGCGTGCTCGCGGTGAAGCTCGACGATCTGATCGACAGCGAGGAAATGCGCCTGCTGCCCGCTCTCAGAAGGATGTTGTTTGCCCAGATCCGATTGGCTCCTCGCCGACGTGGCCTGTGCCGAACACGCGCCAACCCACTGCGACTGCCGCCCCCGATATTGCAATCCCCCAATCGATTGGAGCGATCGGACAGATCATCAGAAGCTTGGCAATCGGCGGCGCCAGCATGAATAGCGGCAGACTGACGGCTACGGCAAAGATCACAACCCAAAATCGCCGCTGGTCCGGCGCGCGAACCCGCCACCAGCTACGCGTGCCTGCGTACTCCGCCCAGACCAGGAGCAGGCTTCCGATCACCGCGACGACGATCGCCACGCTGCGCGCATAGTTCTCGCCCTCAGCGAGGCGAAGTGCGAACAGCGCCAGCGCCACCGCCGTCAGGAACGCCCCGGATAGAGCCGCAC
>JBAWCX010000281.1:0-28276 GCA_049590495.1 Binatus sp. (SeqCode) | reverse complement strand
CCCCCTTCCCGGCATCCGCACATCCACCACCACGAGTGGTTTTGCTCTAGTTGCTGAGCGGCGTCCCCTCCGACGCGGGGAAGCTGCCCGGTCCCGGCTGCTTGCCCGAGAACTTGCCGCGATACAGCACAGCCACGGCAGTAAGCAGCGCAGCGGCGGCGTTTGCCGAGGGCGTGATCGTCAGCTGGACGTAGCGATTCGGTCCTGCGTAGCCGAACTTGAAAGCTGAGTTCGGAGCCGAGAACGGGATCGCCGGCAGCGCGCCAACCAGGCTCGGCGCCGCAGTCACAGGCGCTGCGTCTGAGAGGTTCGCCTGATTGCCGTCAACCAGGCTTGCCGTGAACTCCGCAGTTCCCGAGGCGATCGCGCCAGTCTCGATGATGAACTCGACACCTTCGTAGTCCTTGCGATCGATTATCGCGCTGACCAGCGGCGTATTGTTCGCGACGGAGACCGGCGCAATTGCCGGTGCCACCGCGATCTGACTATTGAGATCATAAAAATTCATTTCTTCGTTCCTCCAGTTTTCCAGTTCGGCTTCTTCTAAGTGCCCTGGCCTAGTTGCGGGTCAAGGTCGTGAACGGCTCGGCCAACACCGGCGCTCCGTCAGTCCGGCGCCGCAGCAGCACCCCGATCTGATCGTTGCCCGCGTACAGCTCGTTCAGCCGCAGCACCATCAGGTCCGTCCGGTCGATAATCCAGTACCAGGAGAAATCGCCGAACAGCGCCAACGGAGTTCCAGCGACGTTATTCGGAGCATCGTACGGGCTCGGCATGAACTCGCTTTCGAGAATCGGATAGCCGAGCAGCATGTCTGGCTGACCCGCGACCAGCGCCGGCTGAAACAGGAACTGGCCGGTGCCTGCGCCGCCGACCGCGGTGCGGAACTGGCGGATTGCTGAGAGCACCTTGCGATGGAGCATCCAGCGCGCGTTCTTCCGGTACACCGCGCGCATCGAGTAGACCGTATTGATCAGATCCTCCGGAATCATCGCAGTCGTCGAGCCCTTGATTCCGGCCGTCGGCAATCCCGTTGCCGCCAAGATTCCCAGCGGCTTGCCGGTGCCGTTGCCGTTCAGGAAATCGTTCTCGTCGATTTCACCGAAGCGCATCGCGAAGAAGTTGGTGAGCAGCGACGTCACGTCGAGGATCGCGTCCTCGAGCAGCTCGCTCGGCACCTTGAAGATTCGGATGCGCTTGTGCGGCGTGAACGCCGTCTTGCCGAACAGGTTGGTCGGGCTGGAAATAGTCGCAGCCGCATTCGGCTGTGAGGTCGGGATATCGGTGTCCGAGTCCGAAGGGTCGAACACGGGGAATCCGATCTGACCGGCCTGCGTGGCGATGACTGTGGCGTACTGGCGGATCATCACCTGGTTGCGCAGCTTGATAATCAGCTGCGCGCGGAAGTCCTGGTCAACGATCGCTCCGCCCTCGGGGTCGGTCAGCGTGGTCAGGTCCTTGAACTCCGCCTCGATGATTCCCTTGGCCTGCGCTTCGCGCGCGAACACTTGAGCCATATCGCTCTGGCCAAGGTATCGCTGCACGAACCTGCTTCGGCTCGGCCAGTCAAGAAACGATTGGCCCCTCTCGGTAGCGATCGCTTTCTCTTGAGCTTCAGATCGCATCAGCCCGAGCTGGATCGCCTGGCTGACGTACGGGCTCTGAAATTCCAACTCGTTGCGGCCGTTGAGCGCGACCGAACCTTCGCCCATCGGATGCCGGCGCGTAGGCGCTACGGTCTCCGCGATCGCGGACTTCAGGTCCGCCTCACGCTTGAGCCGATGGGCGTTCTTCATGTGCCCTTCGGCCTCGTCGAAAAACTTGTCCACCTCGGCCGACTGCTCGGCCGTCAGGACGCCTTTGCCGACGCCGCCTGCCTTGGTATCGACGTCGACAATAATCTTCTGGCCCTTGCCGTGGGCCTCCTTCGCAAGCTGAATGTAATCCATTACTGAGAAATCCTCCGCTGGGTTATTTCGGAATTGAGCAACACTGACCGGCGTCGCAATTGCGCCAGCCGCGTCTCGCGCTCGCTTCCGTGGGTGGGGTTACCCGGCCCGGCGGAGAACTCGTCGAGGAGTTGCTTTCGTTCTTCGGGCTTCAGGAAGCCCAGAAGTTCGGCGGCAACGTCGCGGATCTGGCTAACGTTGTACACTCCAAGCGTACGCGCTTCAACTATCAGCGCGTCCACTGACTTACTTTCATCGGGAGTCTTCATCCCCTCGCGCTCGTAAAGCTTCTTCAGCTTGGCAATCGCCTCGGCCTTGCCCGGACCTTCATAGGTGTTGCCACGATAGCCGCCATGCAGCGCAGCCCACGCCGCGCCCATCAGCCCGTGGTCGAGCTTGCCGTTCTTCTCAGTCGGCAGATGGTCCCCGTCCTTGTCGCTGACCAGAAAGCCGCCGTGCCCGGCCGCATCCTTGCGCTCCCACTGCGCGACTCCCATCTTGTCCAGGTAACGATTCAAATGGATGAGAAGCGGATCGTCGCCCTCCGCAGCTTTCTGCGCGGCGAAGATCGCTTTTGGGATCGCAACAAGGTCGCCATTGATGACGTCAGCAATCGGCATCTTGTACCCGGTAACGCGATCGGGATTTTCCGGATCACATCCGGCGAATGCGCGCCTGAACCGTGCCCAATTGATTTTCGATTCGTCCTCATCGCCGCCTGCCCAGGCCACTACCCGCTTGAATGCTGCCTCTGAATCCCAGGCATGATCGCGCGGCGCGATCGGCAGGTCCTCGAACGGCATTACCGATTTCACGCGCACGATATCCGCCAGGTCGTTTGCAGCGACCGGCAGTGCGGAGATCTCCAGCAGCATCGCTTCATCCAGATGCCGCCGCACGGCCTTAGTCTCCGCGTTGCGCACGAAGTGATCGCGGATGACCTTGTGCCCGATCGAGTTCAGCTTGATATGCCCCTCGAGCATTTTGATCCGCGCATCCTGTACGGAAGGAGCGCTGGAGAGCTGTGCGCGGTAGAGAAGCCCCTTTGAGTCTTCGACTGCCGACGTGATCGAGCCGAGTGTGTGTGCGATATCCCACTGATGAGAATCCAGCAGTGGCACGACGCCGCGGTTGACGCGTTCAGAAATTGTTTTCTTGAACGCGCCATGCTCGACGACTTCGCGGTTCAGGTCCTCATTGCCGAAGACCGACGCATAGCCTTCGACGATTCCCTTGTCCTTGTCGACGAACTTATATTCGACGCCGCAAACCAGCTGCTCAGATTCAGGATTCGATTTCATCGCCACCTCCTCCTCACCGACCAATTTCGTTGAATGACGAAATTGGTTTTCACGACTTCCTCTCGGCTTCTTCTCGCGTGCGGCCTTCGCCGACTTTCAGGAAATGCGTTCCGCCGCACCAATAGGTCTCGCACGGCGGCGGCATCCTGCCGCTGATCTCGTGCACCGTCTCCTTGCTGCACGCGACGCACTGCCATCGCCAGAATTTTATTTCGCCACTCGCATTCATCGGGGCATCCAATTCCAAAAGAGCCACCACGCAAGAAACATCTTCGCGATCCACGGATCGAAAAACTCCCAGGCGTCCATTAGGCCCAGCGGCGGCCGCCAGGCCTCGCGTGATCCGCGCTCTCGCGATTTCGATCGCCAGCAAATTCATTCGCGGCCGAGCGCTTGGCCGGCTCGCATCGGATTGCGCGGCCGCGAATCTGAAAGCCCATCAGGTTTTCGATCGCCAGCTCCGCGTCTTCAGCTTTCACCATCTCGATGAAGGCGAACCGCGCTTTGCCGTTCGCGTCGCGTACCACCTCGACACTCGCGACCGGCCCGACGCCTTCGAAGGGATCGCGCAGCTCGTCATCGGTCACTTCGTATTTCAGATTTCCGACAAAAATCCGGTTGTTTGCCGCCATCCTCACCACCTCAGCCAGTTTTCGAGTGATCCGGTCCGATGGGACCGGCCCACAGTGCTTTGCAAAGCCATTGCAAAATCGTTCTCTGCTCGAGCCGCGACCCCGATAGCCTCAAATCGCTCAGAGGGCCGTTTCCGTGCCAAATTTTGAATCCCGCTTTCCATCAGAAACTTGCCCCGACGGAGCTCACGCACTGTTCCGTCTTCACCACCAGTGTCGGGCTGGTAATCGCGCAGCTGCATGGACTCGCCGAGCACACGCACCACTGGAACAGATAGTCACCGGGCAGTGTCAGATCGCCGGCCACCAGCGAGTAGGTGTCACATCCGCCAACTGCGTTCGTCGGCGCGAACGCATCGGGACACGAAGTGCCGCTTCCTTCGACCGTTGCCGAATGCATCGCTAGCGTGCCGTCAGGCCGCTCGAACTCTATCTCCACCGTCAGACCGCTCAGACTGAAGAGCGGACTCGGTGCCGGGTTTGGCGGCTGCGGATTAGGGAAATGCAGAATCGCTTTTCCGACTTCTCCGACATGCAGGCTCTGCGGGCATTGTGCGCGCGCCGACCGAGCAGCTAGGACGAACATCAATGCTCCAGTCACTAAAAAGAGAACTTTTTTCATTTTCACCACCACGCCACCGGCACAGTTGCGATCGCGGCTCCGGCGATCGGCGCCACCTGCACGGTGACAGCGCTCATAGGCACCCCCTGAACAGCAACAGCGGTTATCGGCATTACGACAATTACCGGCGGCCTGCTTGCCGGCGCGACTGTGACCAGACTGCCGAGGATGGCGCCTGCCGTATGAATGACGTTTGAGACGAATACTGCGACCGCACGCCCGGCAGCAATAATTCCGCCACCGCCGAAAGATGACGAGCGCGTCAGCTGCACCGTGCGCGAGGGCACGACAGAGCCGCCGTCGCCGAAGGAGCTGGAGGGTGCAAGCTGAACTGCGCGCGATGGTGTGATCGTGCCACCATCGCCGAAGGTGCTGGAACGCGCGAGCTGGACCGTGCGGGATGGCGATACCGCGCCGCCGTGGCCGAACGAGCCAGTGCGCGCGAGCTGCACCGTGCGCGATGGGGTGATTGCCCCACCATCGCCGAATGAATTTGCTCGCGCGATCTGAACGGCGCGCGATCCGCTCACACTGCCGCCGTTTCCGAACGAGCTGCTCACACTTACAATCGTCAGCGCGGCTTCCAGGTCTGCCTCGATTCCGACGCTCCCGCCGCTGTGGTTGGCCGTGTTCTGCGCCTTGGTCATCGGGCCCGTGCTCGTAATCGCGGCGTCAGAACCAAACGTTGAAGTATCTGTCATGGTCGCCGTCACTTCTTGGTTCAGGCTGTCGTTGTAAGAGGAAAAGGCGCTAGAACTGGCAGAAAAGAGGCAGCCATCAAACAGATGCGCGTCGCCGTTCGTGCCCGTGATTCCAGGTCCCTGAACCGTCGTGGCGGACCCATTGATCTGGGCAGTCGGCGCGACACGAAAGGTCGCGTTGGAGCCCGCATAACAGCGCAGGTTGTAGGTCCATGGCCCAGAGCTCGCAGTCGTCAAGGTTGGAGCAGTGTCGCCGCCCCCGCTGTAACTGTGGGTAAGTACCGAGACCAGGTTGTCAACGTCTGATAGTTGCTCGGTCCAGCTACTCGGCGTGCAGGTGCCAGTTCCAGATCCAGTGCAACACGACCACGGAGTGTTGGAAGCTGTGCATTTGGACGTAAGCTCCAGCTTGCCCACGGAACAGAAAAGCGCATAGCAAAAGTCAGTCGCGTGAAGACCTGTTCCATAGCTCGTTGCGATCGACGTTCCCACCGAGTTGTTGCTAGTCGTCGTTCCGTCGACGGTCGGCGTGGCCATCGCAGCAGTCGCCAACGCGAGCGCCGCCATCAGGATTGCCAGTCCTATGACTCTAGTTGCGCGCATCGATCATCCAGCGTTCACGTTGATCGTCACTGTCACATTGATCGTGTAACCGGCTGCGATTGGCGCTGCGGTAAAAGTCCCTTCACCCAGCAAAGTGCCCGTGGTGCCATCCAGTGTTGAGCTGTTCGCCACGAACAACCCTTGCAGCGTCACGCTCGCATTGCCGGTGTAGACCACCACGCTCCCGCTGTTGCTCACGCTTCCGCCCGAGACCGAGCCGAAGGTGATTGCAGGGCGCACGGTGTTAGTCACCTGCGTAGTAGTAACCTCGCCGCCGCCAGTGCCGCTTGCCCATCCGTTCGAAGCCATCGTGTCGGCAGTCGCAAACGTCGGCGCCGAGGTTCCATAAAGCAGTCCCATGTCCCAGACGGGCGATGAGACCCCGGCCGTGATCGTATCCGTGAGATAGATATTCGCGCCGGCCGTGGTGAGCATGTTGTGGGTCTTGCGTTCCCACGCGAAATGCCCGCACGCGTCGTAGGCAACGATGTCGAAGGTCTCGACCGGATGCGCCGTCAGTGTCGCGTGCTGCTGCGCATACGCGGGCTCGCACGACTCCATCGCCATCGCCAGCGCGGCCACGAGAAAAAGTAACTTCGTAAATCGAATCATCCGCCCATCCTCCACATCCACAGAAATTAAGTTGGCGTCGCTGTCGGCGTAGCCGTCGCAGTCGGACTCGGCGTCGCCACGGTGAGCATCTCGTCCGAGTTGAACGCAAGGTCCAGCATGCCGCCGTTGGTGCCTTCGTTCATGCTGTAGTCCAGCTCTCCTGAGCCGATTCCGTCGATAGTCATCGTCCCGGATTTGGCAGCTGCAATGGGAGTGCAGGTAACAGTCACACGCGTTGCATAGACGAATCCCTGGTAGTCGCGGCCGAGAATCACGATCGCGCATGTGCCACCGCTCGAAACCGCGGGCATCGTCACGAACACTCCACCCGCCGCATCCGACGCTGTCAGCGCGGCGCTGACTGCCGCGCCAGGCGACGACGCCACGGCCGAGACGGAAATCTGCTTATAGCTGAGCTGCGCGATCGCCAGGCTGCACGGCACAAGCGTAAGTGCCAGTACGATCAGAAAACTTCTTATTCGCCTCATCCTCATCCTCATCCTCCTCCGCTTAGTCCACCTGCGCGGACACAGCGCATCTGCAATTCGGATGCGCCGGCGGTCCGTTCACGTCGTCATAGTCAACGGTCATCGGCTTTTCGGCGCCATCGGGCTGATAGGTCTCGTCCTGATCCAAAAAGTTGTCGTCGATTCCGACGACGGTGCCATCCAGGCCCGCGCAATATGGGCAGGCGTCGTCATCGGCGAGCCAGACCTTTTTCGTGACTCCCGCCTGCTTGTACGAAGCGATCGCGCCAGCATTCGCCGCCCGAATCGTCTCTGTGCGCGCAACCAGGTCTGCGCGCGTCGAATCCCAATCGTCGAACTTTTCGAAGAGCGCATCGCCGAGTTCCTTAAGCGACCATCCTTGCTGCTCGGCCTCAGTCATGATGTCGCGAACGTCCTTTGCCGACGTCGCGGAAATTTGCTGCGCGAACTTGAACGCGTAGCTCTTGATAAAATCGATCACGTCCTGATTCGACAGATCGAACTTCACGCCCAGCTCGGCCGTCGCGGCTTCATCGCCGGAATCCGAAACGATTCCCGCCAGAATCGGCGTCACGTCCTGCGACGATCGCACCGCCCATTCAGCCTGCAGGCCGTCCAGCTCGGAAGTAATCGCGGCGACCTGGTCAGGAGTCAGCGCCTTGTAGCGGCGATTAACCGCGCGCATCACGTCGCGCCCCTGATGCGCAAATTCTTTCCGCGCCCAATCTTTCACCCGCGGCTGATAGCGATCGGCAATCTTGCTGCGATCGAGCACAGCCTGCCGCGTGATGTTCTTTTTCACCGGCGCTTTTGTTTCCACTGGCTTGGCAGGTGCTGCTGCTGCAGGCTTCGGAGCGCCCGGAGCTGGCGCGGCGCCAGGAGCGCCAGGCTCTGGCACATAGACGCTAGCGGGCTGAGTCGCGACGACAGTCGCATCGCCGGCTTGAGCAACCGGCACGATCGTCGCCGACGTCGGCCGCATATAAATCTCGCCTTCAGGCACCGGCTCTTCGCCGATCATCGCGAACGCTTTATTCTGCGTGATGAGACCGCCTTTGAAGGCTTCGAGCGCGTTGGTGAACACGAGCTGGCGCGCGGGTCGCAGAGAAGGAACCTTCGACCTGTCGAAGCCCATCGAGGTTTGCTGCGTCGAGTCGAAATCTTCATGCAGCAGTTCCACCTCGAGCTGCTCGCTTATTCCGTCCTGCAGCGGCGTCACGCGGTCTTCGTAAAACGACTGCCGCGCTTCAGAGTAGTTCGCGTAGGTCGCTTCCTGGCCGAGCAGAATCGGTGGCACGCCGATCGCGACCAGCACGCGCTTTTGGGAAACGGCGTCGAGCTCCGGGAACGCGAGCTTCTCCATATCCATGCCGACGATCTTCACGTCCATCCCTGCCTGCATCACGCCGATCTTGCCGCGGTTCCTGCCGCCCCACTTCTGGCTGAACAGT
The DNA here is from genome assembly GCA_049590495.1 of Binatus sp. (SeqCode). Classification (GTDB taxonomy): domain Bacteria; phylum Desulfobacterota; class Binatia; order Binatales; family Binataceae; genus Binatus. Next base: position 19,917 of record JBAWCX010000281.1, on the reverse strand, counting down.
GTCGCATAGCGCTGCGCGTCATCGGGGTTCTGCACGTTCTGCGACGTGATGATGATCGGCGGCACGCCGAGATTTTGCAGCGTCACTTTCGCGAAGTCGGCCGACTCGTTGTCGATCGCGACACGGCGCATCGCAGGCTGCAGCGGCGAAAGCCCGAAGTAGTCCTGCTCGGGATGCGGGAATTTGAAATGGATGATGTCCTGGCGATCGATCTGATACTGATGGCCGGCGATCTCGTAGATGTAACCCGCGATGAACTCCGTGTTCGACGGAATGATTCGCATCCGATCTGGACGCAGCGGCCACAGCTCTACGACCTGGTTGTTCGAGTCGCGCACCTTTTCGATGAACGCGTTGCCTGCGAGAAAATACGAGAGGACGAGCATAGACTTGAACATGCGCTCGCCCATGAACGGATTCGGCCGCCGAATCAGCGCGCGCACCGGATGGTCGTTGATCTCTTCTTCGTCCTGGTTGTAAACGCGCAGCGGCGCTCCAGCCACGCCATCCATCAGCAGCCTGATGCCGGCGTAGATCAGCTCATTCTTGAGGTAGCACTCATTCGAAAAAACAAAGTAGCTGCCGGCCGGATAGAGCGGCGTCGTCGTGAAGTTCTGATTGAGAACCGGCGGCGTATGATTCGGCGATTTCTCTTCGACGATTTCCGGCACAAGCGCGCGCGAGTCGCTGAGCATCAGCTCCCTGAATCGTTCGCCTGGAAGAATGCGGCTCATCGAATCCCCGAGTTGGCAGCCATCCGATCGATTATCGCCGCCTCAGATTCATCATCCGCATCGCTCTCGCCAAACCAGATGTTGGGCTTTACGTTGCCGATGTCGGCCGCAGACAGCCCTAGTGCTGCTGCCCAGAAACGGTCCGCATGGCCTTCGCCGTCGCGCTCCGCGATGAAGCGTGGCGTGCCAGTCGGCCCGGTAATTTTCTTGACTTTATGCAGGTCCGATCGCAGCACGAGATCGCCGAGCGGTATCCTCACTTTGCGATCTTCGAATTTGTTCTTGATGATATTCGCGAGCGTCTGCTTGCTGGCCTGACTGAACAGCACGCCGTCGACGCGGCCTGGATAGCGCCGCTTCGCGTCTTCGACGGGCTTCTCGCCCATCCCGGTCTGATCCATCGCCACGCGCGCGATATGAAACTGCTTGTCGAGCTCGTCCATCTTGGTGTCTTGCTCGGCAAAGGTCGCGCGCTTCAGCGTTTCGATTTTACGCGCCCACAGGATGTCGCCGACGAGCTCCCATACCCACTCGACCCAAAGGTCGCCATTGCGCGCGATATCGTTTCCGGCGAAGCACGGGCCGCCCTGGTACTTAGTAGGGTCGCCGGCATTCGCATCCTCGGCCGCCATGATCAGCTCGAAACTCAGCCAAGCACTGGCCTCGTCAAGCCACTTCAGCTCGAACTCCTGTTGCCACAGGTCGTCATCGTTCAGCGCGGCCTTCAGCTGCTCGATATCGCGCTGCAATCCCTCGCGCACCGCGCGATAAATATCGACCGTATGCCGCGACCACACTTGATCGTTCGCGGTCATCAGCTCGTAGAACTTGTTCAGCTTGCCGTTCGGCGTTGAAAGGATGCGCAGTTTCAAATCCGGCCGCGAGATCACCGGGAACAGCGCGCCCCAGATTTTCTTGCTGTCCTGATGGAACGCGAACTCGTCCAGCAGCACGTTCGCGGTGAAGCCACGGGCAGTGTCAGGATTCGAAGGCAGCGCAGTCACGCGCGATCCTTTTGGGCAGATCACTTCCGAGGCTTTGTAGCGGGGACCTCCGTCGCCGTCAGACCAGTCGTACTGAAGTTCATCGAAGACAGCGCCATAACCCTGAAACCAAGGCTTGACGCTTTCTTCCATCGCTTCGTTAGCCTGGCGCTCTCCGCGCGACAGAATTATCCAGCGGGTCTTTTCGCCGCGGGCTTCGTGCTCGAGCACGTCCTCGACGATCTCCAGCGCGCCCATGAACTTCGTCTTGCCGCACTGCCGCGAGACCATCCCGATCTTGAATCGCGATTTGTCGCGCAACCATTCGCGCTGATACGGCAGCGCTTTGACGATCGGGGCCATCAGATTTTGGCCTGCATAGCGATGTTGATGGCGAGCTGCGCGAAAGTGAGAGCGCCGATCACCGCTGTTCGACAAGTCTGACAGCTCGAACACTCGTGACTCATCATCAATCGGCGCAGCATTTCCGCGTTGTTGATTTGAAGGGTCAGGCCGAGGGCATCGGTTGTTACAGCCTGCTTCAGTCTGCTTTTCGGCTTACGCGGCATCAGAGCGCCCCTCGCAAAATCTCTCGCGCGCGCTCGAACGCGGCGACCGCATCCTGCGGTGCGCCGTCCTTCGGCTTCGCAGCGTCGATCTTCTTTTCCAGCTCGGCCTTCACTTCCTTCCGCACCTTCAGCTCGCGGTCGACGCTGGTCTTTTCCGCACTCGCGATGTTCTTGATTGCGGTGGTGAGGAAAAATAGGTCTTTAGTGTCAGGTGGCTGTTCCTTGTCGCCGAGCTGATCGACAGTCGTATAAGCAAGTGCTCCGACAAGCTGCACCAGCATCTTTGCTATATCGCCGCGCGGGTTCTCACCGAGCTGGCCAACCACGCGGGCGGCGACTTCCTGGGCAACGCCGATCTTGTCGAAAGCTCTTTTTGCTTTCGCCAGATGGCGCCCGAGGCCCGTGCGCGAAATCTCCGCGTCAGGCTTTTTCTCACGTGCCCATTCCAGCAGCTCGTCAAGGGTGAAATGTCCAGCGCGCCAGATCGATTCAACTTCAGGCAGAATCTCGCCGAGCTCACGCTTCGTCTTGGACTTGTCCATTCGCTCAGCGCCCCGGCGACGGCCGCGCAACCCCCGGAGTGATTACGATTCCCAAAGCAGTCTCGACGCCGCGCTGCGTCAGAGTCGCAATCTGAACCGTCGCGATCTCTTCGATCGTCACTAGGCGCTGCTCTGCCAACCACGCAAAATCGATGCGAATAGTGTCGCGTGAACAGGCATGTCCGAAGTCCCGCACAGCCATTGCAACGACGATTTCATTCGCCTCATATTCCGGCACGCTCTGCAGCAGCCGCAGAATCACCAACCGCCGATCTTCGGCGAGCCGTTCAGCGAACGTCATCACTCTTTGTTCTCCAGCAGATGGTCTTCGATGCGCTTGATGCTGTCGCGCTGGCGTCCCTGCTCGTCCTTCACGGCATCGAGCTTGGCATTCGCCTCTTTCATGTCGCCTTCGATTTCGGAAATTTTGGTGGTGTTGCCCCGCAGCTTTTCGATCGTGTCCCAGCCCGGCGCGTTCTCCCAATGCCGTTCGAGAATGACTACGCGCTCCGTCATTTTCCCGAGCACTTCATCGATCTTGTCCATACGGCCGACGTATGCAGCCTGTTTCTGGTCGCGGCGATCGAGGAGCCATCGCAGACCGGCCAGGTTGATTCCCAGCACAGTTGCGATTGCTCCCACGAGCGCCGCGATATCAGTCCAGCTCATCTGCCGTCCTCATTGCGCTGGCGAAAGTAGGCATCCACATCGTGCTTCAATTGAGGCTTGTTGCCGGCGAGCTCCAGCACGCCGTAAGAATTGCGCTTGAGGTCAGTGTCGGGATCGAAATGATTGCGGGTGATGATGTCCCAGCGCTGGATATACTTCCGGTCTTCCTTTCGCCCGTGCCAGAAATGTTCGATCGACGAGCCTTGCAAAAAGCCGATATCGAAATTCAGATGACGCAGCGCGCGGTCCTGCCATGCATCTACCGGGCGTCGATATCCTGCTGTCACTCCGCCGGGAATGGACTCATCCGCTCGGCCGATCAATCCCAGCGCCATGTGATGGTCGCCGGCGCCGAGCGCAGCCGTCTCGAGCAATCCCCCCATCCATTCGAACGCCTGACGAGTGCACGCCCAGGCGTATCCGGGATGCGCGAAAGTGTACGGGCCACCAGCGGGGCAAATCGGCTTACGCTTCCACCAGATGCTCAAGAAGGAATTGTGCAAATCGACGTGCTCGCCGTTCGGGCCAAGGTCGTAGCATACCTCCCACGGCTGAATCAGCTTGTACTGCTGCAGCGCATGGACCGTCTCTGCAGGCCAGCCAGGATTGCGGAACATGATATCCGCGTCGACCCACGCGACGTATTTCCAGTTCTCGGGCAGCCGCGCGATTGCGAGGTTCAGGAGATTTTCCTTGTTCCAGACAATCGTGGTCGCACGCACTTTGACGTGATTGACTCCCGGACTATCCAGCACGAAGGGCCGCTCGCCGAGCGCGCATTCGATCGTCGTGAGGTTCACGCCGCTTTCGAGCATGTGCGCTTCGAACTGCTGATAGAGCTTCAGCCGAGTCTCAAAGCGGATCGGATTGAATACCGCGGTCACTACGTGCAGCAGCTCGGCCTTCATCGCGTCAGTTCTCCTTGCTCAGTCCTTGTCCAGGGCTTCTACGACGCCGGCGACGAAGCCACCGGCGAACTCACCGGCGCCGAAGTAGGGTTTGCGCCCAACGTTGCGATCGCCGTCGACGCGGCCGTGCGCAGCACTGTCTGCAGCGTCTCCTGGCCGATCACCTTCAGCCCTGGCACGATCGACACTGCCGCCACGCTCTTCAGATTGGTGACGCCGGCTGAGATCGCATCCGAGAGTGAAAGCTTGCCGCTCAGCACCTGCGGCGCCAGGGTTTCGGCTTCCTGCTCGATCGCGGCCATCACGGACGATAGCAGCGCCTTTCCCGCCGTCTTCACCTGCGCCGCCGTCTCCGTGCCCACGACTTCCGCATCGTGCAGCAAGTTCGCCGCGATCGTGTGCGCGTACGCGCCGTACTTCTGGATCAGCGAGTCAGGCACAATCGCCTCGACCGCAGACACCACTTTTTGGAATGGATGGAAAATATTCACCGCACCAACCTCCTCCACAACTGGGCGCATCGCGCCGTTTTTTTTAATACACGAAACTAAAGTGCTCGAACGCGGCCTTCACCGGATCGGAAAACTCGCTCAGTCCTCCCTCGGCCGGCGTTTCCATACCCCAGGTCGCTGGCCCTTCTTCATCGCCGCAGATAGCGACCACGCGATGCGGCGAGGCAATCAGCGGAATCTCACGGCTCGTGATATCGATCGCAGTGATCGAATTGAGCTGCACTTCTCCTGGCAGCAGCTGATTCACCGGCCGGTCAACGCACTTCACCGCAGCGGTCCCCTCATGCACCTGCGCGCATCCCGAGAGCATCAGCAGAATCGAGAGAGCGAGCAGCCTCACTTCTTTTTCCCTTTCACTGCGCTCCCGTCGCCACGGGTCGAATGTGCCTGATGCGACAGCCAGTCGCGGCGGTACGCGTCCGCGAGCGCGCGGTCATCCAGTACCAGGCAGTTCTCGCCGTTGCTCTCGGCGTTGTGCGAATAGTTGAACGATCCGTTTTCGACAAAGCGGTCGTCGACGATCGTCACCTTGTCGTGCATGATCGGATGCTTGCCGTCGATCCACGTCGGGATGCGATGCTTCTCGATATCGCGACGGCCCGACTTTTTGTTCGTCAGGTTCGCGCGCTCGTCCAGGATAACTTTCACGTCGACGCCCGATGCCTTCGCGGAATCGAGCGCAGCGATGATCGGCGCGGAAGTGAAGTTGTAGGCTTCGACCAGAATTTCTTTCTTGGCCGATCCGATCACCTTCACTTCTATGTCGGTGCACTGATGACTTGGCGAAAATCCGAGCGCGACAACCTTGGCGTCGCTGCCGACGGGCTCTCCCGCGCGTGCGATCGCGCACAGCAGCACGCCGAACAGGGCGCCCGCGATACATAGCATCCAGATTTGATTTCGTTCGCGGTTCCTATCGCGCACAGTTTGCTTCTGCCTCCATCGCCTCAATCATTTTCAGCTTCGCTCGCATCTGTCGTTCGAGCTCGGCCATCCTGACTTGGGCCATCTCGATTTCGAATCGCATGCGGTCACCCCTGTAGACGCTGCCATCGACCGCGCGGTTGCTCGCGCTCCGCTTTGCACCGTTCACTTAGGTTTCGGTGCTGACAGCCGAACGCTGCCAGTGATCGCAGGAACCGTGATTTCGATCTTGAAGGCGGGAATCTTTATGTCGACTTCCCAGCCGTCCTGCTCTTTCAGAAGCCCGCGCGCCGTCTCGGTGACCTGCTTCAGCGCATCGCCGATCACCAGCTCTACGTTTTGGGCCGCCGAAGCGAGCGCCGTTTCAGTGACGACCTGCGCAACCTTTTTGACGTGCTCGATATCGTCGCCGAACATCAGCGTATCCCCTTTAATGGCGGTTCAATTTGCGGCGCGAGATTGACCTGGCTGACTCCGAGATAGACAAGCAGCCCGACACCGATGTGCAGCCAGTGCTGCTGAACCATCGTGAGCATCGAGATGAACTCCCGGTCGGTCGACAAATAGACGAGTGCCCCGGCGCACACCGCAATCAGGTGCAGGACCTTCGGACTCACATTCATCGCAACCGCCTCCGCATCAGCAAATTTATGAGTAAGCGCGCTTCAGCCATCCGGCGAGAAACGGATGATTCCCGCCGCGAGTCTGATGCGCGATCGCATCGGTCGTTCGAAAATATCCTGCCGCCTCGCTCCGCAGCGCCGCGAGCAACGCGGCAACGTTGATGAAGGAATTTGCAGCCTCGACCGTATGCAGGTCGAGCGTGCCGTCGTCGGGATAGCGCGGCTCTTTCGCAAAGCTGCCCGCGCCGCAAGCGCGCAGCGCCCGCTGCAGAAGGGTGACCGCGTGCGTATCGCCTATCACGATGCCGAGGTCAAAGACCTTCACTGCCACATCGCCCTTCAGGCGATTGAAGCCAGGCCTTAGCCAGAAATACTTCGAGTAGATTTCGATCGCCTGATCGCGTGTCAGGTTCTTGATGTCGAGAGTGGGAAAGCTGCGCTTCGAAATTCCGAAGTTGGTCTCGCCGCCTGGATCAGCCGGGTCGTTGACGTAGCCACCCTCTTCGGCGAGCACTTTCCCGATCGCAGCCAGAAAAACCGGGTCGTAGTTTTGGATATCCTGCGACATTCTGTCGCAGGGTAAACCACGAACCGTATCGGCCGGTAAGCTGCAATTTCAGGGAAAGTGAATTACCAGCGCGATGGCGTCTCGCGCCCACGCGCCCGGTCGTGCTCAGCGCTCCAATTGGGCGGCATCTGGCCGGGATACTGCACCGCGGTAAAAGCCCACACCAGCGCGATAACCCATCCGACAAACGTCCAACCAAGCAGAAGGTTCAATATGGCGATCGCCTGGGCATTCTGATGCCTTCTGTTCGCAGCCACCAGCGCTGGCAGGAAATAAACGGCGATCGCCGCGGTGAGAACGAGTAGCGTGGCGATTAGTGTGCCAGGGTCTGAGCCTTGCATTTAGATTCCCTCCCTTTTAGTCGAGCGCCGGGCGCTTCATGTTATGCATCGAATCGAACACGCGGCCAAGCTCGGCGGCTGTGAGCGCGTCGAGCGATGGTACGAACTTCTTCAGCAGGCTCGACGCGAGCGATACCACCTGGTCTTCTGTCAGCTTCAGCTGGAACGCGCGCTGGCGAATCGCGATCCGCGCTTCCTCGCGCCATCCCCGCTGCTGAATCTTCTTAGGCGGCGCGCAGCTGCTGCCCTTGGTGATCTTCCGGCCGATCGTCAGATCGCCGGTTACGAAAATATTGTTCGTGCCGTTGAACGAAATCCTGCTGCGCGGTTTCTTTGTTTTCGGCTCCGCGTTTCCGAGCAGTTTCGCAATCCGTCCTTTCCGATCGTCTTGTTCACCCATCAGAGAGTGGCCCCTCACCTCTGTGTTAATACTCACGCCGCTCGCTTTTCTACAATCTTGACTATTCTCGCCGTTCGTGGCTCTACGGGTTCGCCAGCTTGGGGGCGTTCCTGATGCGCGATCTCTTCGTAGACTGCAGCTATCAGTTGGGCCTTCGGACCGATGGAAATCCTGCGCCTTTTCTGCCTTAGCCATTCTTCGATAGTTTCGATCACGTCGCATAATCGATGCGGGTCCCAGCTGATCGGTTCCCTTCCGGTCGCAAGCCATTCGACCGAGACGCCCGCTGCCATCGCGAGTTTTATCAGGATCGCGCGGTTCGGCTCGCTGTCGCGCGTCCGATAGCTGTAGAGCGTTTGGTCGCTGACGCCGGCGGCTTTCGCGAGCGCGTACAGACTGCCGACATTCCCCGCCGCAGTGTCCAAACGCCTGATGAAGGCTTCTTTCTCTCTGGTCGGCAGATAGCATGCGCGCCCCTGCTTGACTATCCAACAATTGTTGGGTAGTCTCCCCGCTCACTGGACATATCCAGAACGCATCCATGAAGCAAGCAGCAGAAGACTGGTCACCGAATCGCGTGCTCTACGAGCTGCGCGAAAAGGGTCTCAGCCTGCGCGCTCTCGCGGCGCAGCACGGCATCCACGTGTCGGGCCTTTCTCAAGCCCTCTACGATCGATACCCAAAAGCTGAAGCGCGGATCTCGCGTGCTCTTGGACTTCGTCCTGATCAGATCTGGCCGAGTCGCTATCGCTCGAGGCGCAAAGGAGCCACGCGATGACGGCCTCGGTAATAAATACGCACCCGTTACGAAACCGGTTACGCCACAAGTTCGTTTAACGCGGCTGCTGCGATGGCCGCCGGGGAGACGGCTGCGCGATGAAAGAATGGTTCTCGGCGCGTGAACTGGCGGGGCTTCCGGGGCTGCCTTCGGCGGAACGGCGCATCCGGATGCTCGCGGCGCGTAACCAATGGTCATCGCGGCAATCGCAGAGCAGCGGCGGCCGGCCGTCTCTCGAATTTCATTCCGCAAATCTTCCAGAGGCCGCGCGACTCGAACTCGCGCGCCAACAACTCGAAAATCAAACCTCTAGCGAGCCTGTGAGTCGCGCCGCGGAGGGGCCCTGTAGAGCGGGACTCTCACTCAATTCTGAAAATCAAGTTTGCCCAGATAGGGGCGCGCATCCCCTGACGACCGATGAACGCGACGCGCCGCAGGTCGTCCGGGCAAAACCTTTGCAGGCAGCGGCCGTGCCGTCACCTACGACGCCGCGAGGTAGGCTCGCGGAAGGAAGCGCGGACTCTTCCTCCGCGCCTACTTCGGCCGCTGCCAGCAATTATCTCACGCTGTCCGATTCGGCTCGCGCACGCGCAGACGCCAAGGCCGAGCTGCTCAATCTGTTTTTCAGCTTTCGCCGAATCGCCGGAACCGCGCTCGACGTTGCCGCCGCTGATTTCGCCAAGTCCTGCAATGCCGGCCAGATCGAAATCACTGAAGCAACACTCAGAATGATGGGCGGACGCGCGCTCAAGGTTCCGACTCTTCTGCGATGGCGCCGCGAAGCAAAGAAACACGGCCTCGGCAGACTCGGCGGAAACTACGGTGAACGCAAAGGCTGCGGTGTAATTGATTCCACGCCAGCACTCCGCGACACGATCGTCGCGATGATCCAGCATCAGCCACATCTCCGCGCGACTCATGTGTACGAAGGTGTGAAGGGCCGCTTCAAGGACGCTTCACCGAGTCTGCATCAGGTCAAGCGCTTCATCCGACGATGGAAAGACGAGCACGGGCCCGAGCTGCTCGCGATCGCCAATCCCGACGCCTACAAGTCGCGCCATCGCCTCGCGATCGCGGACTTCGGCGAAGACATCGTCAACGCCAATCAGCAGTGGCAGATCGACGGCACTCCCGCAGACGTGATGGCCACTGACGGCCGCTACTACGTGATGACCGTCATCGACGTGTTCACGCGGCGCGCCAAGGTGATCATCTCCAAGAGCGCGACAGCCGCGACTGCAGCGATGCTGATTCGCCGCGCAATCAAGGCGTGGGGCGTTCCTGAAACGATCCACGGCGACAACGGCAAGGAGTTCGTCGCGCATCATCTCCAGCGCGTCATGATGGACCTCGGCATCGAGTACGTCGCCTCTACTCCGTTTTCTCCCGAGCAGAAACCTTTCATCGAGCGGTTCAACGGCACTCTGATGCACGGCCTGTTCGAAACTCTGCCCGGTTACATCGGTCACAACGTCGCCGATCGCAAGGCGATTGAATCTCGCAAAACTTTCGCGGCGCGCATGGGCGACAAAAAAGAGGCGCGCTTCAACGTCGGGCTATGCGCGGACGAGCTACAGATCAGGTGCGACGAATGGTGCGATCACGTCTACGGCGATCGCGGCCATTCGGGGCTTGCTGGCCGTTCGCCAAATCAGGTCGCAGCGCAATGGATGGAAGAGGGCGGCGAAGTTCGCCGCATCGCGGATGAGCGGGCGCTGGATCTGCTGCTGGGCAGCGGAGAGGTGCGGGTGGTCGGTAAAGAAGGCATACGGGTTGCCGGCGCCCGCTTTTTCTCGGTTGAACTCGTTCCGTTCGTAGGGCGTCAGGTGCTCGCGATCGCCGACGATGACATGGGCCGTCTCTACTGCTATTCGCAAAGCCCGCGAGCCTTCATCGGTGTAGCGGAAAATCTCGATCGTCTCGGCGCCTCGCGCACCGAGATGGCGATACTGGCGAAGGCCGCGCAGACGCGGCTCGTCTCCGAGATGCGCAAGACGACGCGCCGGATGAAGGCCCGCATCAAGCCGGAGCTCGTCGCCGATGAAGTCATCGCGCGCGGTGTCGCCAACTCTCCTGAGAGGCCAGTCGGCGTGAGCGTGTTGCATGAAACGGCCGAGCTGCTGGCCGCCACCGCCGCACACGAGGCCGACTCTGCATCGCTGGCGCCGCGCAAGCCGCGCTACGACGCCGAGCGGCTCGAGGAAGGGCGAAAGATCGTGCATCGCCTGTCGCATCGCGCGACCGACGATCGAGAGGACGACGAAGCCGACTGGAATCGCTTCAAAGCATTGAGCACGCAGGCTCGCGTGTCGGATAGCGATGCCGCCTGGATGCGCTCATTTCAAAACACGTCAGTCTACCGGGCCCGCATGATGCTCGAACGCGCGCGCGGCCCGCGAATCGCACAGGTCGGATAGAAAAAAAACGCCGAGCACCCCTCGGCCAACCAAGGATGGGGAGAAGTGGAATGTTGCAGGAAGTGATGACGGTTCCGGAGCTCGCGGCCTACCTCAGAGTTCACGACTCCACAATTTATCGGTTGCTCAAGCGGAACGCGCTGCCTGGATTCCGAGTGGGTAGCGACTGGCGTTTCCTGAAAAGCAGTATCGACGGATGGCTCGTCGATCAGTCTTCGCGCCAGGGCATAGGAGGGTAACAAAATGCGTAACCGAATTGCTCACGTCAAAAATATCCAGATGCTCGCGACGGCCGCCGACGCGCTGTCGACGCGCGCGCCTGGCACGCCCGGCGTCGGCCTGATCTGGGGCGCTACCGGCTATGGCAAGACCACTGCGACCGCATGGCTCAGCAATCAGCTGAACGCGGTTTACACGCGCGCATGGCCGACGTGGACGCCAACCTCGATGCTCTCCTCGCTGATGCAGGAACTCAGCCTCAACCCGCTCGGCCGCACCCAGCCGATGATCGACGCGATCGTGCGCTCGCTCTCAGCCGAGTCGCGGCCAGTCTTCATCGATGAAGCCGACTACCTGGCCGACAAGCCCATCCTGCTCGAAACGCTGCGCTCGCTGCATGACGTGTCCTCGTCGCCGCTCATCCTGATTGGGATGCGCGATTTTCAGCGCCGCGTGATGCATCGCGATCAGCTCGCCGGCCGCATCTCGCAGTGGGTCGAGTTCCAGCCAGCAGACCTGAGCGACGCGCGCACGCTTACCGATGAAGTTTGCGAGGTCAAAGTCACCGACGACCTTGTCGAGCATCTGCACAAGAAGTCGGCCGGCTCGATGCGCGCGATGGTCGTCGGCCTGAACCGCATCGAACAGTTTGCCCGCAAAAAGAACCTCTCTAAGGTCAATTCCAGCGAATGGGCCGATCGTCCGTTCGTCCTCGGCGACGCGCCGCGAGCAATCGCAAAGGCAGCTGCCTGATGGAAACGAAACCTTGGGCGATCGCGATCCAGTATTTCAAGGGCGGCGAGTGGTTTCCCTTCGGTGGCAGTGACCGTCGGAGCAAGGGAGCCACGCTTCGAAAGGCGCTCGCACACATTAAGTGGGCTGATGCTCAGTGGCTCGATCGAAGAAGGATCGCAGTCTTCAGCTTCGCAGGCACTCACTTCGAGGAGGTGCCGTGGTCATGATTCTCAGCTCGATTTACAACCGGGTGATCGCCGAATGGCTACTGCCGATTCTCGAGGCGATGATTGCAGCCTCTAACGAGCACATCATCGCGCTGTTCCACAGCCTCGCCCGCGAAGCCATCCGATCCGCGCCCTGGAGGCTCCGGGCATGACCGCGCACGATAAGGCCGCATCGGTCATCAACTCGCGGGCCGCACGGCATATTCATAGGCCCTTCACGATTCTGGAAATCGCGTCCGAGGCTGCGATCGACATCTCTAACGTGCGGAAGATCGTCACGACCCTCGTCCGCAAAGGCCATCTGCGGCGTGTAAGCAAGCCAGTTCCATCACGCGCGAATCTCGGCCGCGCGAAATACGAGCTGGTCAGGATGATCCCGACGCGGCCGCCAGTGGCCCGTGTGAAAATCTGGCGCTCGATGCGCATGATGCGGCGCTTCACGATCGCGGACTTGTGCGCCACGGCCGAAGCCCAGAGTCACAACGTGAAAACCTATCTCGGCGCGCTGATCAACAGCGGCTACATCCGGAAACTCAAGCGCCAGGTTCCGAAGCGCGGTCTCGAGGGCCACGCGGTCTATGCGCTCGTCAAAGATACTGGACCGCTCGCGCCTCAGCGCGTCAAAGGCGGCACGATTTTCGATCCCAATGTTGCGGTGGATGAGGAAGGTGGAAGCGGATGCGGGAAGCAGAACACATTGCGCGGCTGCGCGCCGAATGCGAGCGCACCAGCCAGACAGCCGTTGCGAAACTGATCGGCTACTCGCCGACAGTCGTCAACCGGATTCTGAAGGGGAACTACGAAGGCGATGCAGCCGCGGTGCAAAAGGCAATCGAGGGTGCGCTGATGGGCGCGACTGTCATGTGCCCGGTGCTGCGCGAGATCGCGGCCAATCGATGTCTCGAAATTCAGGGCCAGCCATTCGCGGCCACCAATCCGACGCGCGTGGCGCTCTTCAAAGCCTGCCGCTCAGGATGCCCGCACAGCCGGCTGCAATAGGGAGAGTTATGCGAACAGGGATCGACATGCTCCGAGACCTTCTCCTGGAGGAAAAGGGTCTTGAGGCGCTGACCAAGAACAAGCGCATCCGATCGCTTGCCACGATCGGCACGGTGGATCTGTTCCTTCTCGGCTCGATCGCCCGGGAATGCGGCCGCCATCAGGGAGTTGAGCCGGTCATTCTCCGTTCTCGCAGGCGCACGCAGTCGATTTCATTCACGCGGCAAATGGCGATGTACGTGGCGCGTGAGACCAGCTCGCTCTCTTGGGAGCAGATCGGCGCCTATTTCGATCGCGATCATTCAACCACGATCCACGGCCACGCTGTAATTCAGATGCGCGTCGGCCACAGTGCCAAATTCAAGCGCACCATCGCCGGAATAATCGAGCGATGCCAACGCTCAGAGGAGGCAGCGGCATGATGGTCAGCCGAAGAATCCGGGACCTGCTAGATGGCCCGCAATTCTATAACCACTACTCGCCGCACGACTACGAGCCGGACAAGCGGCTCCGCGGCGCGGCGGAAATCTACGAGCGCGCACATGCGTGGGGTCATCTGCCGATGGATATGGAGTTCGCAACTTTTCTAGCCGCACTCGAGCGCGGCGACGATCCGTTCACGAGGAGGATGGGTGGAGATGGCGACGAAGCAGCAATCGAAAGTTAAGACTGCCGCGGCGGTGTACCCGATACCAGGAACACGCGATGAGGCCGATCGATTCATCTTCATGATCGGCGAGGAAAGGCGCATCAGGGCCGTCCTACAGGCCGAGCTCGACTTCATGCTCGCCGAATTGAAGCAGCGCTTCGAAGAAAACGCCGCACCTCACCTCGCGACGGAAGAGGACCTGACGCAGGGTCTGCAGGATTGGTGCGAAGCCAATCGCAATGAGCTGCTCGACGGCGATTCCAAGACTGCGAAATTCGGCAACGGCGAAGTCGCATGGCGCAATCGCCCAGCCAGCGTCACCCTTCGCGGAATCGAGAAAATCATCGCAGCGATTAAGCGCAGGCCCAGTGTCAGAACACTATTCCTTCGCATCAAAACCGAAGTGAACAAAGAGTCGATGCTCGATCATCCGAAGCTGGCCCAGAAAATCCCGGGCGTAACGATCGCCAGCGCCGGCGAGGACTTCATCGTAACTCCACTGAGCGCTGAGCTCGAACAGGTGGCGTCATGAGCGAAACCGTCACTCTTAAATGTAGGTGCGGCAACGCACGAGTTCATCACGCCCCTACCGTTGATATCGCCGAGTTCCTTCGATGCGCGCTGGGCGACGGATGGCTTCGCGTCGACCCTGAACCCGTCAATGTCGAAATCGAGCGCGATCGGTCGGTGAATATCGACCTGTACGGTGAATGCTCCAACTGCGTCACGATCGAACGTCAGGAGGAACAGCAGCGGCGTTTATCAGCCGTACGAATCGCTAATCGCACGCCCTCGGAGCGATGGGCTGAGCTTCAGCATCTGGCAGCGGCATCGAAACTCCCGCCAGGTCTTTACGACATCACCGATCCAAAGCGGCGAAGGAGGGTAGCCTGATGAGCACCTGTGCGATTCCCTGCGAGAAGAAGGGCCACGTCGATCTGCGTGTCCACCACACTATCCCAGACGTTCAGCCGCCTCTTCCGGGCTTGCCTCAGAAACTCCCGATTCCTTGGCCGGGAGTCATTCGCGATGGCATAGCCGCGACCGGATGGGACCACTGCGCAAGTTGCCGCGCGCCGATGCTCCGATTTCCCGGCGATCCTGAAGACCTGTTCTGCTCGGAGTGCTGACCATGCTCGCAATTATGATCCTCACCGGGATAGTGGCTTTCGATATCTCACTCGCCGCCAGGGCGTGGCGCGCCAATCGCATCAAGCAGCGCCGCGCTCAGCGCGTGCGCGCCATGTCCGGCGTCATCGTACGCGGAGGCAGATGAGCCGATGGGTCAAACCGAAACCCACGACGCCGCAGCGCGAGCTGCAGCTGGTCAGCCCGCGCGGAAAATTCACGCCGCTGATCAAACTCGCGACCGATACGAGCCGCGACTCGGCCGAGAGCGTCGGCCTGACGCGCGGCGGTTACGCGGTCCCGACGATCGGCAACCTCGCGGACGCGATGGTCGACGTCCTCGAGCGCCATTCGCGCAAGGTCAAGCTGGGCGGCGTGATGCTCGGGCTGACAGTCCGCAAGGAAGTCCTGGACTACCTGCGCGCGCATCCAGAGGGCGCGACAGCCGACGAAATCGCGGATGCAATCGATCGCTCTCAGTTCACGACGCGCCCGCGCGTCTCGGAGCTTAACAAGATGAACGCAATCATCGATTCCGGCGGCCGACGCCCCAACGCCACCAGCGGCCGCCCAGCAATCGTCTGGATAGTCACGCAACAGGAGCTCGTATGATGCACCACCTGCTTCATTTCGTCATTCACAGCCGCCAATCGTGGGGCTTCGGCCTTATCGGCTACATAGTCGGATGCCTCTACACAGCGTGGCACTTTCGCGTCGGCATCTTCGACAGCAACTGGCGCTGGAGAGACTGATCTGGACCTTGAAACTCAAATACTTTGCGGGTGCCTCACCTGCACGATCTTCGCTGGTCTTGTACCAGCGAGCGGAGGAGGAAGGCTGATGGGAAAACTAACGTTCGAGGAATTGCGCGAGGCAAATCTCTCGCGCGGGCAGCGCTGGCACAAAGGCGGACTCGACGAGTGGTCGGTCGCTCAGTGGGCCGTCGCTGCGGCCGGCGAAATGGGCGAGATTTGTAACGCTGTCAAGAAACTTGACCGCATAGAAGATGGGATCGCGAACATCAGCGAACCCAACCGTCAACTGTCGACGCGCGAAGAGGCTGTGCGTGCAATCGGGGCCGAAATCGCCGACACCGTCATCTATCTGGACCTGCTCTCGCAGCGGCTTGGCCTAGACATGGCCGCTGAAGTCTCCAAGAAATTCAACAAGGTCTCGTTGACGTACGATTTTCCGGAACGCCTGTGAGCGACAGGACCGGCATTCAATGGACCGACGCGACGTGGAATCCGGTCAGCGGATGCTCGAAAGTCTCGACCGGATGCAAGAACTGCTACGCCGAGCGCGATTGGGCGCGCCTTTCGAAGAATCCGAAGAGCCCATATTTCGGCCGCGGGTTCACCGATGTGAAGCTCCATCCTGAGCGCCTCGACCAGCCGCTTCGATGGCGCGCGCCGCGCCGCATCTTCGTCAACTCAATGAGCGACCTCTTCCACGAGGACGTTCCCGACGAGTTCATCGATCAGGTCTTCGCAGTGATGGCGATGGCCAGCGCACGCGGTCACACCTTTCAGGTGCTCACTAAGCGCCCAGAGCGAATGCGTGACTATTTCCTTGGGGCCGAGACCGGAAACAATTACAAGGCTTTCGACATCAACACTCGGGCGATGGCGATCGGCGCATGCCTCGGAGATTATTTGTTTCTGCACGGTCCTCGAGAGTTCGGCGAAAAGCTTGTGAACCTTTCCCATGGTTACCCGGCCGATGCTGACAATTGGGGCGCCGGCCAGGACGATCAGATGCTACTGCCACTACAAAACGTCTGGCTCGGTGTCAGCGTCGAGAACCAGGTGACTGCTGACGAGCGAATCGCGACTCTGATTAACACCCCAGCCGCGATTCACTTCCTTAGTGTCGAGCCGCTACTCGAACCGATCGACCTCGGCCCAATTCACGTCAAGGGTGAGCCGCAAATTCAATGGGTGATCGTCGGCGGCGAAAGCGGCCCCGACGCGCGCCCATGCCACACCGATTGGATTCGCAAAATAATCAAGCAGTGCAAACGCTCCCGCGTTCCTGTTTTCGTCAAGCAGCTCGGCTCCGACCTTTCCCGGTTGTACTCGATGAAAGATCTCCACGGCGGCAATCCAGCCGAATGGTCCGAAGACCTGCGCATCCGCGAGTTCCCACGATGAGAACCGACGATCCACGCCGGCGCGTCGAGCTCGCCGCGATTCACGTCGCGAAAAAGCAGCTCCGCCTCGACGACGATCTCTACCAGGCCATAGTCGAGCGCGTCAGCGCGAAATTCCGTGCGACTCCGATCAGCTCGTCAGGCCAGATGACGCCGCGCGAGCGTAAAGCTCTCCTCGAGGAGATGCGCACCCTCGGATTTCGCCGGATAGAACGCCCCGAGCGATGGGAAAAGCCGCTAGCGCCCGGCGAGGGCCAGTTCAAGAAGATTCTGGCGCTATGGGCTGAGCTCGGCGCGACCGGAACGCTGCACGATGGCTCAGAGAAGGCCCTGCGCGCCTTCGTGAAGAAGATGACTGGCCTGGAGTCGCCGCGATGGCTGACGGCCGCGCAGTCGAACAAGGTGATCGAAGGTCTCAAGGCCTGGCTCGCACGCGCGCGGCATCAAATTGCTTCAGATGAACGATCGCCAGGCTGAACTTTTCAGAGCCGAGATGGTCCGATCGTCACTCGACGATCTCGACCAGGACGAATGCGCAGGCCGAATCACGGTGAAACAAATTGCCGAGGTCATCGGCGCCGAGGCCGCACATAAACTCGCGCGAGATTTCGGCGGCACGCGCCTCTACATCCCGGCTGACCCATGCGAATCCCACCCGCTGACCCTCTCAGTCGGCCGCGAAGATGCGCTCGCTGTCGCTGCAAAGTTCGCCGGCGAGGAGCTGGTCATTCCGATGTACAAAAGCCGCGCCCGGCGCCAGCACGACCGCTCTCTGATTCTGAAGCTGAAGGCCCGGCACCGCAGCAACGCCGCCATCGCCCGCCAGGTAGGCTGCTCGGAACGCCACGTTTACAATGTTCTGAGCGATCCGAAAGTCTGATCCGAAAGTCTGATCCGAAAGTCGCCTGGTGATCCGAAAGTCAGATGGCCTAACCTAGCAAAATCAAGCACTTTTTCAGGATGGCCGATCCGAAAGTCCAAAACCATCCGTCCGGGACGCGCCGCGACAGAAAGTTGCTTTTTCAGAAATGGTAAACCCGAAAAAGACCCCGGAACAGGCCCTGAATTGACCCGTCCATCCCACTTCATCCTGCCTGATCCCGGTTAATCCCGCCAGATCAAACTACCTGTCCTGTGACAGGAGCGCGGACGCGTCGCGCGCTGTGCGTTCATCAGCTAGGCTCTGATGTGGCAGAGGAGCGGCGGATGAACGGGCTGAATGGGTTCGACTACGTTGCGATCGCGCTGTTCGCACTCGGCGCAATCTACGGACTGCAAAGGGGCGCGCTCAGGATGGTGACGTCGGTGGTGTCGCTGGTGGCGGCGATCTATTTTGCCTCGCTCTACTACAACAAGGCGGGCTCGTTCGCGGAGACGCAGCTCGGATCCTCGCACACAGTCGGCGCGGTAATCGGCTACGTCGCAGTTTTTGCTTTGATCTTCACTGCCGTGGAAATTGTCGGCTCGTCGGCGATCCGGCTGCTGCAAATCGTTCACCTGAGCCCGCTGGATCGACTGGCCGGCGCGCTGCTCGGCGCGGGAATCGCGGGAGTGTTTGCGGGGCTGGCCGTGATGCTGATGGCGGCGATTTTGCCGCCTGACGCGGCTCTACTGCGCGGTTCACAACTGGTGCCGATGCTGCTCGCCTACAACGAGATGCTGGTGGGATACATCCCCGGCGACGCGAAGCTCGCCTACGAGCGCAATCGCGACGACCTGATGAAGTATTGGGTGCAGAATGCGATGAAGGGCGCGAATTACACGCCGTCACCGGCTGCGCTGCCCTCGCCCACCGCGAAGTGATCAGTGACTCTGAGAGAAAGACCGAAGACGATGTCCGAGGGTCGAGCCGGATATCAATTGGGCGGCCAGAAATATATAGCCAGCACGGAGGGGTTGCTCACCAAGTTCGGGTTACGAACGCCGAGCGGTCATCTTGCCATCAGGAATTACACTCCGCCCGATCATCGCGCTCGCGCTCACATTCGCGATCGTCGCCCTGTCGGCCGCGAAGCCATGCCAAGCCGCGTCCGCCGGTCAGATCGGCGCGAACCCCGACTATCCGCTGGTAAAGCTGGCGGCTGCCAGCTTTCCCAACCTGACCCGCGCCGAGCGCGCACTGCTTGATTACGCGGATGTCTCGAATGCGGATCGCGGCGAGTTTGCGGTCGCAGGCGTCAGCGCGGTTCCGCTCGATCCGAGTAACGATCCAGGTGCTGCCGCCGAATGGTCTCACGACCGCGACATCCGCGCCGCACTAATTCGCTGGCTTGCAGTCGATCACGACGCTAGCGCCCGTATCGATCCCACCGGCATTCGGGTTCTGGGCGCGCGGATAGTCGGTCCGATCAACCTTTCCTACATGCGCGTGCCATTCGCGATCGCTTTGCTCCGATGCTCGATACCTGAACGCATCTCGATGGAGCAGGCGCAGATCCCGTACCTCGATCTCAATGGAAGCCATACGGGCGCGATCTTCGCGCCGAGTTTAGTCGTTGCAGGCGACCTCGATATCGGTTGGGACAATCACGACTACGGCAATTTTCAGGCGTCGGGCCAGGTCTGGTTGGAGTCCGCGAGAATCGGCGGCTCCGCATCGTTTGGCAGTGGCCATTTCCACTATGGCGACGATGGCGCGTGGGACGGTCTTCCGCAACGCAAGACGGCATTGCACCTCTCGAGTGCGGAAGTGAAGCACGACCTGACCCTGTGCTGCAGTTTCGAGTCGGTCGGCGCTGTCGAGCTCGATGGAGCTGCAATCGGAGGAAATCTGGCTTGCCAGGGTGGGCACTTTACTAACCCGGACAACCTGGCAATCGTGCTGGATGGAGCAACGATCG
>JBAWCX010000280.1:0-3316 GCA_049590495.1 Binatus sp. (SeqCode) | reverse complement strand
CGGTCGCGCGTCCCGGCTCCGACGCGAGCAGATTGGCCAGCGCCAGGTGGCCCTTTGCGTCCTTGGGGTTGAGTCCGATGGCGGTACGCATTTGATCTTCCGCCTCGGCCGTTTTGCCTTCCTTTCTAAGCACCTCGCCCAAATCGAGGTGATAGTTGGAGCGGTCCGGCTCGAGCGCTACTGCGGCGCGGTATTGATTTTCCGCCAATCCGAGCTGGTTTTGATCGCCATATAGGTTTCCGAGTGCGACATGGGTCGCCGCGTTTTTCGGATCGACCTCGAGGACCTTCATGAACTCGATTTGCGCGTCGCCGGGCTTGTGCTCGAAGATGTAGAGATTCCCGAGCGCAATATGGACGCGCGGATCGTTCGGCGCGAGCTTCACCGCCTCGCCGTACGCCGTCTCCGCGTCAGCGAGCTTGGTCGCCTGCATATCGGTATCGCCTTCGGCCAGAAAATCGTCGGCAGTCTTGTGATGGCATCCAGCCGCTATCAGGATTATCGCGGCGACCGCAGTCATCGCCCCGAAGCGGGTCATTGAGTTTCGCTTCCAGTTCATCGGCTAGGTTCCTCCAGGATGCGCGTGTTCGATATGCAATGATCGGACCAAAAGCGGAAAAATCTACAATTAATGTTGAAGTTAGCATGGAAACCGTGTCAAGCATTCAAGCTCGGGCCTTGAGGCGGTTCGCTTAATGCTGCGAAGCCGGTAATTTTTACCTCGTCGCAGGCGAGTTTCGTCCTCGTTCCTTCCTGATGAATCGTCGTCGTTGCGCTGAACTCTCCCGTTGGACGGTTCCGGTTGTTACGATATAAAGATACGCCGTGCGCTTTATCCTGATCGCCGCCAAGCAACTCGAATTCGCCAAGACCCGGCTCGCGCCTGTCCTGCCGCCTGGCGAGCGCCGCGCGCTGGCCGAGGCGATGTTTCGCGACGTGCTGGCGGCTTCGCTCGGCGCGGGCGCTGGTCGGGTCGCCGTGGTTACGTCGGATGCGGGCCTGCTCGCGATGGCGCGGTCGGCGGGAGCACTGGCTATCGACGAGGAATTTCCCCGCGGCCTCAACGTCGCCGTCGCACTTGCGACCTCCCAGCTGATCGCGAACGGCGCGCGAACCGTTTGCACGGTGCTGTCCGACATTCCATTGGTCACCGCCGAAGACATCGACGCAGTGTTCGAGGCGATGCCTGCCGGGCGCGGCGCCGTGCTGGTCCCTTCGCGCGATTTCTCCGGCACCAACATCATTTGCCGCTCACCCGCCGACGCCGTGCCCACTCGATTCGGTAGACTGAGCCTGGTGCGCCATCTGGACGATTGCCGCAGCGCGGGTGTTCCAGCTAGAGTGCTGCGACTTGCGCGGCCCGCGCTGGATCTCGACGTGATCGCCGATCTCGCCGAGTTCGAGCGCGCCGGGTCCGCCACGCATACGCACAACCAGTTGGCCCGGCTCGGGATTGCGCACCAGTAAAAGCTAAAAAGCTAAAAATTGAAAACACGCACTGATGTCGATCGTGGAAATGATTGAGCGGCTGGGCGCGCTTGTGCTCGACGGCGTTGTCCAGCTGGGCGCGTTCGTGCTTTTTTTGCTGGGCGCGGCCTTTTATGCATTCATCCCGCCGTTCAAGCCGCGGCTGTGGATTCGCCAGGTTCGCATCATCGGCGCGGATTCGCTCTTTCTCATCGTCTTGATCGGCGGCTTCACCGGCATGGTGCTCGGTCTGCAGGGTTATACGACGCTGCGCCGCTTTGGCTCCGAAGGCGCGCTGGGGACAGTCGTCGCCCTGGTGCTGGTGCGCGAGCTTGGCCCCGTGCTCGCCGCCATCATGATAACGGCGCGCGCCGGTTCCGCGATGGCGGCCGAGCTCGGTTCGATGCAATCCACCGAACAGATCGACGCGCTCACCGTGATGGCTATCAACCCCGTCCAATACCTGGTCTCGCCGCGGATGCTGGCGGGCCTGATCAGCTTCCCGCTGCTGACGTCGATCTTCGACGTGATCGGCATCTATGGAGGCTATCTGGTCGGCGTTGGCCTGATGGGCGCGCCGTCGGGCGACTACTTCAATGGTATCGCTGCCAACATGACGGGCCACGACGTCATGATCAGCCTCTACAAGGCCCTGGTCTTCGGCGTGATCGTAATGTGGGTCTGCTGCTACAAGGGATATCACGCCGAACGGATGGCGACCGGGGTCAGCCGCGCCACAACCGAAGCGGTCGTGCTGTCCAGCGTGCTCATTCTTGCTTTCGACTACTTTCTCGGATCGATACTTTTGTGATGCGGCGCATCGATTGGATGAATCATGAGCGAAACTGAAACCAACCGCCGCGACGGCAACGCGGGGAGCACTCCCGGCGCGGCCGGTGCCGGCAACGCGATCGAAGTGCACGATCTTCGCAAGCGCTTCGGCCGCCAGCAGGTGCTCGACGGCGTTACGCTCGATTTCCCAGCCGGCCAGATCACGACGATTGTGGGTCCCAGCGGCTCCGGCAAGACAGTTCTGCTCAAGCATCTCAACCTGCTGCTACGCCCCGACTCGGGCACCATCGTGATCGACAGCGTCGAAGTGACCAAGCTTGGCGGAAGAGCGCTGGACGCGGTGCGCGAAAAATTCGGGATGCTCTTTCAGGCCGGCGCACTGTTCGACTCGATGTCGGTTTTTGACAACGTCGCGTTCCCGCTAGTCGAGAAAAGCAGCCTCTCTCGAGAAGAGATCGCCGAGCGCGTGGATGAGACGCTCAAAGCGGTCGGGCTCGAAGGCATGGAAGCCAAGTTCCCTTCCCAGATGAGCGGCGGGATGCAGAAGCGCGCCGCGCTCGCGCGCGCACTGGTGCGGCGCCCCAAGCTTCTGATGCTCGACGAGCCGACCACCGGCCTCGATCCGACGCGGACCGGCGCGATTCACGAACTTATCCGGCACACGCAGGAGAGTTTCAAGCTGACCGTCGTGATGGTCAGTCATGACGTGCCGGCGGTCTTCCAGGTTTCCGACCGCGTCGCGTTTCTCCATAATGGCCGGACTCATCTCAACGGCACCGTGGCCGAGGTGATGGCGGCCGACGACGACGTCTTCAAGCGGTTTCTGGCTGGCAGAGCATCCGGCGAGGAGAATGAAACAGCCCTCGCGGGCTGAAACAAAGACCTATGTACGCAAGTCGAACTACGCAGTTTATCGTGGGGATTTTCGCGCTCCTGGGGATTGCCGCGCTCGCGACGTTGTCTATCTCGCTGGGAAAGATTTCGATCCTTCCGACGCCCGGCTACACCCTCTATGCAAGTTTCGATAATATTTCAGGCTTGAAGACCGGTGACCAGG
>JBAWCX010000279.1:0-1901 GCA_049590495.1 Binatus sp. (SeqCode) | reverse complement strand
CGCTCGCGACGAGTTTCTCGACCTCATCGAGCGTCAGGTCGCGGAAATCCGCGCTGGCGGGCACCGGCTCGGCCAATGTCTGGCGATTCGCGTTCACGGCCCGTTTATTCTAATCGAAACGCCGCCGTGAAAGCAGGACGGGCTTTTCAGGACAGGATTTCTCGCGCGGGGAAAAAGAACGCGATTTCCTGCGCCGCCGTCTCGGGCGCATCCGAGCCATGCGTGGCGTTCTGCTCGACGTCGATTCCGAAGTCCTTGCGAATGGTGCCGGCGTCGGCTTTTTTTGGATCGGTCGCGCCCATCAACTGACGCCACTTGCCGATCGCATTGTCGCCCTGCAGTACCGCGATGACCACCGGGCCGGACGTCATGTAGGCGCACAGGCCGCTGAAGAACGGCCGCGCTTTGTGCACGTCATAGAATTTCTCGGCGTCGGCGCCCGACAGATGAATCTTGCGCATCGCGACTATCGTCAGTCCCGATGCCTCGATTCGTTTTAGTATGTCGCCGGTGAGCCCACGCCGGACCGCGTCGGGTTTGACGATTGCGAAAGTTCGTTCCATCAAATTATTTCTTGCTCTCGAGTACTGATTTCATCGTCGAGCCGAGGTCGGCGGGGCTCGACGCGACCGTGATGCCCGCCGCCTTGAGCGCCGCGATTTTATCCGCCGCGGTGCCGCGTCCGCCCGAGATGATCGCGCCCGCATGCCCCATCCGCCGCCCTTTCGGCGCGGTCTGGCCGGCAATAAACGCGACCACCGGTTTCTTAAAGTATTGCTTTATGTATTCAGCGGCCTCTTCTTCGGCCGTTCCGCCGATTTCGCCAATCATGATGACCGCGCGCGTCTTCGGATCTTCATTGAACAGCTTCAGCGCGTCGATATGCGTGGTGCCGACGATCGGGTCGCCGCCGATTCCGATGCAGCTCGACTGCCCGATTCCAAGTTGCGTTAACTGATACACCGCCTCGTAGGTCAGCGTGCCCGAGCGCGACACGACGCCGATATCGCCCGGCTTGTGAATGTATCCCGGCATGATGCCGATTTTGCACTCGCCCGGCGTGATGATTCCCGGACAGTTCGGGCCAATCAGCCGCGACTTGGTGCCCGCCATGTAGGCCTTCACCTTGACCATGTCGAGCACCGGCACGCCCTCGGTGATGCAGATGACGAGCTCGATTCCCGCGGCGACCGCCTCGAGCATCGCGTCGGCGGCGAACGCCGGCGGCACGTAGATGACCGTCGCGTTGCAGCCAGTCGCTTTGCGCGCCTGCTCGACGGTGTTGAAAATCGGGATGCCCTCGAAGTCTGTGCCGCCCTTGCCCGGCACCACGCCGCCGACCATCTGCGTGCCGTACTCTCTGCAGGCGCGCGTGTGGAGCTGGCCCGTCGCCCCGGTGATTCCCTGCGTCAGCACGCGGGTGTTCTTGTCGACTAAAATGCTCATCTGAAAACTCTCAAGCTCCGATTTCTTTCACGATGCGCCGGGCGGCGTCGGCCATGTCGCTCGCGGTGATCACCTTGATGCCGGACTCTGCGAGGATTTTCTTGCCCTCGACGACGTTGGTGCCTTCCATCCTGACCACCAGCGGCACGTTGAGTTTCACTTGCTTGGCCGCCTCGACGACGCCTTGCGCCAGCACGTCGCATCGCATGATGCCGCCGAAAATATTGATGAGCACGCCTTTGACGCGCTTGTCCGCGAGCAGGATGCGAAATGCCGCCGCGACCTTCTCGGTGCTGGCGCCGCCGCCGACGTCGAGGAAGTTGGCCGGCTCGGCGCCGTAAATCTTCACGATGTCCATCGTGGCCATCGCGAGGCCCGCGCCGTTGACCATGCATCCGATATTGCCGTCGAGATGCACGTAGCTGAGCTCGTACTTCGCCGCCTCGGTCTCGGCG
>JBAWCX010000278.1:0-7921 GCA_049590495.1 Binatus sp. (SeqCode) | reverse complement strand
GAACAACACAGTCTTGGCGCTGGCGAGCGCTGCCGCGATGATGTTTGTGATCGTCTGAGATTTTCCAGTGCCGGGTGGTCCCTTAATCGCAAGATTTTTGCCGTCCATCACATCGACGATCGCGCTGAACTGCGATGAATCAGCGTCAGTAATCAAGAGCGGGACCTTGGCCGCTATCGAAGGCTGGTCGACTTCGTAGTCTTCTGCGAAAAAAGCCTCTCCGACTGCGCCTTGACCGGCGAAGAGCTCGGCAACAACTGGATTGCCGATTATCCCGATGCCATCTGGCCAACGTGCTTCTTCGAGATCTTGGAACATAACGAGGCGAGCGAAGGCAAAGTGACCGACCACTGCGAAACGGCGGACACGCCATCCGGGAATGTCGTCAATCGTCGCTGCGACCTTGTCGAAGTAAGTTTCGGGGGTATCCTCTTCGCTCAGCGGCGGAAGACGCCGGTGAAAGTCTTGGTGCAATCGTTCGGAAAGAGTAATGTTGACGTCGTTGTCCTCGCCAAGACTGCCGATCGAATAGCGATATCTGCCGGCCACGATCTTTCGCTCTATGTCGACCGGATGGAGGAGCAGTGGTGCGTACAAAGGGGTCTGGGAATTGGGTGCCTCGTACCATTCGAGGTATCCAACTGCCAAGTAGAGCGTGTTGACGCCGGTTTCTTGGAGTGAGCTACGGGCTTGGTCGTTGATGGCAGAGAGTGTCCTCTCCATTTCCTCGGGCAGAAGGAGCGTCTGCAAATCTCCGTCGAGATATGAGTCTTATGGGCTCTGGAGTTGGGACTGGAAGGTCGAAGCTCGGATCTATGCCGGAGCGCCGTGCCCATTCGGCTTTGCCGATCTGATCGCGCACACGACGATCGGGCATGGCGAGCGTCTTTCTGAGACGGTCGCGCAGAGCACGTTCGATGCGCCGTGTAACATCTCCTTGATCGTCGTCCTCGAGGTTTCTGAGCGCTAGGAGATACTCTTCGTCCGAGCGTTTTGCCTGCTCAAGCGCCAACAGGAACTCGTCGCTCTTTTCGTCCTCGGGTTCGTCGTCTGGTTCCGGGAGTGATTTGAAGGTGAGGCGCTTTCCCTCTGCGAGCTTGTCGATGATTTTGTCGGGAAGTTCGTCGACCAGACGCACATGCCGGCGCGAGCGGTTACTGAACTTGTAGTTAAGAAGCCGGTTGCCGTTGCTCAGATCGAGGAGCCGCATGCGCAAGTCTGCGATGCGCTTCTGCGCCGCCAATTCTCGGGAACTCAGTACGCGCCTGGCCGGACCTTCGGCCCCGTCTCTCGCCTCGTCGGAGACATGCGTATCATCGGTTGTCGGTTTTCCCCCACTCATTTCATCGCGCTGCTTGGCTATGACTCTGTCGAGCTGCCACTGAACGGTTGCGAGGAGTTCGCGGGCGCTCTTGGTACGTCTTTTCTTAAGTTCATCTCTCAGGGCCAGTAGGATTCTCGCATCTGATTTGCTGTCTCGGTAGATGACCCGCAGGCGAGTGATATTTACCGACTGAAGTGGTCCCTCCTCCGACACTCTGTCACCCCCGAAGCGTCCGATAGCCTCTGGCCCGCGCCTTTAAACCAGTCGATGATATCGGCGTCAAGCGTATGCGAATAGCCGAGACAGTTAAACAAAAAAGGGGGGCTGGCACGATTCTGTTTGGAAGCCGGTAGAGGGTGGGTTTTTCAAAGCGAAGGGCGCTCAAATGGCGGATTCTTCGGGTCGGCAGTGCATTCAGAGCAGCGCTCATTTGCAACCAGTATCGGCGTGAGGACCAGCTCCGCTCGGTGCGTGGTCAGCGATCGGCGGGTATTCAGACGACCATGCTGAAGAAGTTCGCTGTCTCTACAGCGACGCGCAGGAAAAGTCTTCCTGCCCGCCCTGTCAACCGCGATCGTTGCGAATTGGGAGACCGCTTGCGCCAGAGGGGCGCTGGACTATCGGCAACATCAGTACTCGCTGTCGCTTCCAACGGGGTTAGGAGAGCGGATTGAGAAAGGAAAACCGTAAATTCTCGGCGAGCGACTACAACGAGTACCGAAACGATTACACGCAGAGCTGGCAGGCCATAGATGAGACCCTCTATCGCTTGTGCCGGGATCATCCGCACCACAGTGAACGCTCCTGGGTGAACGCGAAGATTCTGATTATTGGACGCACTTATGCAACTGGCATCGAACGGAAGGTACCTACGACCGGCACCCAAGGAAGCTCTATTTCTCAGGTCGCAAACTTCTTCTTTACACGCCGTGAGGAATTAGACCTGTGGTTTGCTCGACTCACGAAAGTTTCTGAACCGCTCACCACTTCGAATGTTCGGGAAATTTTGACTGTACGTGGTTCGATTTTGGAGCTGCTGACGGAGATCACAAGAAACAGACAGTCAGCGCGATCGTTCGTGTCCAAATATCTGCATTTTCACAATCCCGCCGTCCCGATATACGACAGTATTGCCAGTGCATGCCTGCGAAGTCTTATTCCGCTTCGGGCGATTCGAGACTTCCAGATCCCGCCTGCAGAACACGCTGATTCAGAATACGCGGACTATGTGCGTCGTTTCACCAATCTGTATCAGTACGTTGCTGCGCAGGGTCTGCCTGTTACGGTGCGGGCGTTGGACTCGTATTTGATTTGGAATGAATAGGTTGCGGGAGAACCGCTTGCGCGGTTCTCCCATTGTCCCGGCTAGAAAGGCACGTTCTGGTTTTCGGCGGTGGCGTCGGAAGCATCGCGGCGCCTGTCAAGAAACCGAATCTGGCGGGCGACGATTTCCGTTCGGTAACGCTTGCCGCTGCCGCCCTTCGCCTCGTACCCGCGAGTCGTCAGTCGCCCCTCGACGTAAACCCTGCGGCCCTTGGTGAGAAACTGGCCGCACGTCTCGGCCAACTTTCCGAAGGCAACGATGCGGTGCCATTCGGTGCGCTGCTGTTTCTCGCCCTTGCGGTCGGTGAAACGCTCGTTTGTCGCCAGCGACAAGTTCACCACGTTCTCCCCAGACGGCAGAGCATGAACCTGCGGGTCGGCTCCCAGATTGCCGATTACGATTGCCTTGTTGATTGCCATTGTCTTTCCTCCTGTGACGCCCGCTTCCCGTCGTCGGGCAGGGCATCCTTACCGTTACGTTTTGTAACCATCACACTTGCCTCTTATCCCTAAACAAAAGGGGAATTTTTCCGTCGTCCCTCTCACAATGGGACCGAGGGCGACGAAAAAATCGGAGAACTCAGGAATTTCGGATCGCGAAGACGCGGCGTCTCTGCGGAGGCAGGACAGCAATCCTCTGGCTGGCCAAGGACGCGCAAAGCGACGAGCCTACGCTATTGAAACGATGGTCGGTCTTGGTCCGGATTCAGCCGATGATGAAACAAATGAAGAGACTACGAGTGCTTCGGCGGTAGCGATGGCGGTATTGGATTTTATCCGCCCGCGCGAGGACGAGATGGTCTATAACTTCAACCTGGCAATCGATTTGAATCCAGCATACGGTGACCGGCGCGCGCGCGAATTCGCTGGTCGGAACTAGCCGGGTCAAAATTGGACCCTTGTACCGGGCACAACGGTGTCCTTGAATGTAACCGATATATAGAAGATAATAGCTCCATAGTCTCTGTATATCGGATATTTGGGAAAGATCTTAATCAGGACCATGGCGAAGGCGTCGCTTTCAAAATTTGGACTCCCCAGCGATGTGGCAACCGCTGTGAGACAGCTCGGCGAATATCTCAAGACCGCTCGCAAGCGTCGCCACGAGACCCAAGCCGACTTCGCGAAGCGGCTTCTGGTCGCGACCTCGACGTTACATCGAATGGAGGCAGGAGACCCCGGCATCAGCATCGGCGCTTGGGCGACCGCGCTTTGGGCTCTCGGAATGTTGCCACAATTTCGTCGACTGGCCCATCCAGACGACGACACGCTCGGCAAGGCGCTGGAGATCCGCCGCCTTCCGAAGTCGGTCAGAGTAGCGAAGCGCGAGGTGCGTGATGATTTCTAGCACCTATGTTTGGGTATATCTCCCGAATCAAACCGGGCCCGTGGTCGCCGGACGTCTTGACTACGACGACAATCCGGCGGGAACGATTTATTCGTTCCTCTACGGCGCCAGTTATCTGAATCGCCGAGCGGCGGTTCCATTAGATCCGGAACGCCTGCCTCTGGAACGAGGAAGGAGATTCGACTCTTCAGACCTGTACGGAACCTTGGGCGCCATTCGAGACGCCTCGCCCGATGACTGGGGCCGGCGCGTAATCGAAAAGCGTAGCGGAGTCACAGAAGCATCTGAACTAACGTATCTGATCGAGGCTGGCGACGATCGCGCAGGCGCCCTAGGCTTTTCCGAAAGTTCCGACTCACCGCCGAATCGCGAGCCTCCTCCCGAGAGAACCGACCTCGATACGCTGCTATCCGCTGCCGCCGCAATCGAGGAGGGCCAACCGGTTGATCCGGCGGTTGTCATGCTGCTTAAGCACGGCTCCAGTCTGGGTGGCGCAAGACCCAAAGCGACCATTCATATGGACGGTGAGCTGTGGCTCGCCAAGTTCCCTTCAACGAAAGATCGGCTCGAGATCGCGGCTATCGAGTACGCGACCTTGAAGCTCGCGGCCCAGTCCGGAATCGAAACGCCCGAAATCAGGCTGATCGAGGTCGCGAGACGGAAGGTGATGCTCACGCGCCGCTTCGATCGCGCTGCGACGCCAAACGGATTTTCCCGGAAACATTTCATGAGCGGTCTCACACTACTCGGGCTGCACGAAGACGAAGCTTCAAGAGGCAGCTATCCAACACTCGCAGACAGCATTCGGAAACTGGTGCGAAACTTCCGGCAGGATGGAGAACAGCTGTTCCGTCGAATGATTTTCAACATGCTCGTCAGCAACGACGACGATCATCTGCGGAACCACGCTGTCATCTTGGATAAATCTGGTTGGAGGCTGTCACCCGCATACGATCTAGTTCCCCATCCACAGACATCGTTCACCCGTCTGCAGGGAATCGGGGTGAGTTCTCAAAGCCGCGAAGCAACCCTGAAGAACGCCCTTTCCGAAATAGCTCGATTCGGCCTCGCAATGACGCGCGCTACGCAGATCGCCGGGGAGATACTTAATTGCGTACAGAGATGGGAGATTGTCTTTCGCGGGAACGGCGTCTCGGAAAAAGACATCGAGATTCTCAAGACGGCGCTTCTGCCCGAAAGCGTCGTGGCCGGATTCCCAAAAGCCGGCGGGCGCCGGATACGAATCGTATAACACGACGACGATGACCTTCACTGCCACAGATTCAGAGAATCAAGCGAAACTGAAGGCGGCGCTTCAGGATGAGAAAAGCGCAAGCAAGCTCGAGAACCTTGCCGCTGCGCTGCTGGGGCGTCTGCTCGGCATCACGGTCCCAGTCGCCAAGTCGGGGTTCCAGCATGGAGGCGACGCCGGACCGGCCGGTAGACAAGGGCGACGGCTCCGAATCGAGTGCAAGAAGTACAAAGACACCACCTCACTTAGCGATCGCGAACTTCTGGGCGAGATTGATCACGCCCTTGCGCGAGATCCGGCGCTCGAAGCCTGGGTTCTCGTCGCGACACGGGAAGTCTCGGAACAGATCGAGCAAGATCTGAATCAGCATGGCGAGTCGCTCGGTGTCCCCGTCATCATTCTCGACTGGAAAGGCGACGGGCTGGCTGAACTCGCCGCACTTTGCGCCTCCGCCCCAGACCTGGTGACCAGCAGCTTCTCGCCGGAAGCCGGTGCATTTGCACAAGCGCTCCAATCCATCAGCGGCGACGCCGTCGACCGGATTAAACGGGACCTCCAAGCCTGGAGTCTCGGCTTTGAGTCCCTTCGTGCTCAGTCGGTCAATGAACTGGAACAAATCTGGAATTCGCGACGCGCGTCCCAGGCCGCTTTGGGCCAAGACGCTGCCGGCGGAGCGCAAGCGCATCGCATTCGCCGCAAGGGCGTCTTCGAAACGATCCAGAATTGGTGGAGCGGCGGTGGTCACGAAGACGCCCCACTCGCGGTTGTCGGCTTGGACGGGGTCGGTAAAACCTGGGCGACGCTGGACTGGCTGGTTGATAGAAAGGCGGACCTGCCAATCATCATGGTGATTCCATCGTCCGCAGCGCCGGAACTAGGCGGCGCCTCCGAGACGGCCGTTAAACGCTTTCTCGCCGATCGACTATACGAGCTTGCAGGCGTTCGCGATCGGGAGCACTGGCTGCGTCGGCTGGACAATTTGCTTAAGAGTCCCTTCGATGAGGGACCAGTGCTGGTTGTATTCTTCGATGGCTTGAACCAAGAACCTTCTGTCCCTTGGCTCTCCCTGCTCAAGGTCCTTCAGAGTGAGCCTTTTGCGGGCATTGTTCGGGTCGTAGTTAGCGCTCGTACTTTGTTCTTCGAGACCAAGCTGGCGAGGCTTCGCGGATTGGTTCTCCCCGCTTTGGTCGCCCCGGTCGATGTCTACGATCTGTCAGCGGGTGGCGAGCTTGACCAGATGTTAGAGTTTGAGGGGCTCAGACGCGGCGAGCTGCATCAAGATCTCGTTCCATTCGCGCAGAACCCAAGGTTGTTCCGGCTGGTGGTTCGACTCAGGAGCGACTCGTTGAAGCCGGACGGGTTACGGTCCATCGGCTCCTTTGGGAGTACGGCCGCGATACGTTCGGCGTTCGTGCCGGACAATCCTTCAGTGAGAACGAGTGGCGTGCCTGGCTGAAGGAAATCGCCAGCAAGTATCGAGCAGGAATTCAAGGCTTCTCGCTTAAAACCCTCGGCGAGACTGCGGATCGACCGGACCTAACAGAGCGCGAGGTCGATGCTCGCCTAAGCGATATTATCGACGGGCAGTTTACAACCGGCGATGCTGCAACCGGTTTTCAACTTACGGCGACGGTGGTCGCGCACGCATTGGGCGCCGCCCTGCTCAACTCGCTCGACACCGTGGCGCCGAAGACATCTGAAAAAGTCAGCGTCGAACTCAATCAGTGGCTCGATCCGATTGCAGGCTTGGACCAACGAGCGGAGATTCTTCGTGCTGCGGTATCCATTTACGTCGAGCGCCTGGCCACCGGTTCGACGGTCGGGGGCGTTCTGGTTACGGCCTGGTTGCAGACGCAAAATGTCAGCGACGCGCATCGACGTGAACTCGCCAGTCTCGCAGGTAGTCTCGTCGAAGCGCTATTGGACGCTGTCGAGCAGTCCAGTGACCGAACGCACGCCTCCGCGCGCCTCTGGGCTGTGAACGCTCTTCGAAATATCGATCGAGGCGATTTATCGGCATTCTCTGCGATTGTCGCAAGGGTTCGCGCGTGGAATTGCGTAGTGTCCCGAGGCGTTGAAATCCGAGCAACGAACGCCGACGTAGAAAGGAACCGATCGCAACGATTCCTCGCTCGCACCGGTATAGACGCTTCTGGACCGCTTCAAGTGTTGGGGCATCAGTTACTGCTCGTAGACCGCGACGAGGGAACTCTAGCCTCGACCGCGGCATCGATATTGGAAGGGTTTCCGCTCGAAGGCGCGGTGCCGGTGTTTGAAGCAGCGGCAATCGCGCGCACCGTCGATATACGCCACGAGGGTTGGGAAGGTCTGAAGTGGTTGTCTCTTCTGAACGAAATGGATCCGGACCGGACCGCTGCCGCGTTGCGGGCGAAATCACTTGAAATCAAAAACCGGTTGCCGGAGGCAGGCGTCAATTCAAGTTTGCCAGCTCGTGCTGCGACGTTGTTGCTTCTTCTAACGGGTCAGGAAGACGACGAAACCGCCGCCGCGGAACTAAACCCGCTGTTAGACCGTTCCTTCACTTACGAGAAGGATTACCTAGCGGATCCGGGGCGGAGCTTATTCGCATTGGAGTGGCGCCACGCCGAGGCTGTGCTGTCCGATACGTCGCTTCTGCTCCTGCGCCGTGCGGATTGCTGCTCCGAATTTTGGC
>JBAWCX010000277.1:0-3779 GCA_049590495.1 Binatus sp. (SeqCode) | reverse complement strand
AGGATTCGCTTCGGGATCGTCACGTCATGCCCCGGCTTTACGTTCGCTTCGATCACGTACAGATGCCGCATCTCCCAGTCTTCCGGGCAAATGGTTTTGCCGCCGTCTTGCGGACATTGCGGCTCGGGCGAATGCACCGCGTGCACCGACGCGAGCATCTCCCGCTCGCCCAGGAACCTGTAGTTGTAGTCTTCTATCTTGGCCGCGAAACCAAAGTACGAATCCGGATCGAGCGTATTCGCGTAGGCCGTGGCTCCGCTGACTCCTCCCATACCGCCGCCGTTGCCGCCGCCTCCGCCGCCGCCGAATCCCGGGAGCGCGCCGATACCGTCAGAGAGCTCGTCCGCCGATTCGCGACGCAGCTTGCGCGTCCCGGGACTGTACACCCAGACGTTGTCTTCGATTTTGGGATCGATATGCCGCTGTCGCACCAGCCCGTAACCGCGCAACCCTGACGGTTCCATGAACGGATAGAAGCCGAAGCGATAACGCAGGCCGCTTTTTACGCCGTCGGGATCGGTCGGTATCGGCGGCACCTCGATACGGCCGATATTGTTGTAGAACGCGAAATGCCCCACCGTGTAGTAACTGAGCGGCGAGCCGGTCGAGTGCTTGTCGAAGGTCGCAACCTCCGGAAAGCGCATGTCGATGTCGTCGCTGTAGAGCGGACGGTAACTGAAATTCCACATCACCTTGGTCGCCACTTGCGGATCGTTCGGATCCAGCAGCGGAAACGGCTGCCCGGCCACGTAACCCGCCAGCGTGCCGTCGGCCGCGAGATGGACCTGCGGCGAATATTTTTCGGTCGCGGTCCTGAACGGCGGCGGCCAATCGAGCCGGTCAGAAGGCACGATCCTGAGCTGCATGCCCTCGCGAACCAGAACGTAGTTGCCGGGGCTGAGCAGCTCGGCCACCTTGGATGCGTTGTCGGTCGTGATTATGTCGCCGGGCTTGACGACGGCATGCGCCGAAGGCAGCCAGCAGAGCATCGTCGCAACCAGGGTTCCTGCCACGATTCGCAGCGATGACAGTCGCATGAGTCCTCCAATGATGCGCGGCGCCGAGCCGTGCGCGTCAGCGGGTCATCTTACAGTAGTTAGGCACCCGTCGAAAATATCTTGCTTGATTGGTCATTGACTCGCTCCCTATGATTTAAGCAAGAGCGGCTGAGGTCACTCGCATGAAAAATAATATCAACAGAATCACTTTGTTCGCGGTCGCGCTTTCGGCGATCGTATGTATTGCTTTTGTTGTCCGCGCCGACGCGCAGCTTCGCCCGATGGGGATTCCGCTTACGACGACGATGGTCATCACCAAGCCCGCGCCCGGGACGATCTACGGTGACAAGCAGGTGGTCACGATGGGCGTAAGCGGGAAAACCTACAAGTTCCTGGTCAACGACGCCTACGTCGACGATCCCAGGGGCATCATCCACTGGCCGGACATCTGGGAACTCGTGCGCCAGTACAAACCCAACTTCAATGTCACCGGTCTGGGCGAAGACACGTTCGCAAAGATGCAACCCGGCGAGACCCTGACGGTCCGCGGGATGTTCGCCGCCAACAATCAGAGCTTTGAAGTGATGGGCACAGAACCAGGCGGCGGCCGCTTCGCCCCCGCGCAGCATTACTAGAGAGCGAGAGAGAAGAACCTAATCGAATGTGAAACCCCTCCTGGGTTTCACGCTTCCCTGGGCAGGGGTGACCCCTGCACCCAGTACGTAAGAGAAGATGCGGGCTTCGCCCTGTTAGAAGGGTAACGAGGGACAAGACCGCACTCGTTTCTAATGACCGTTTCCCCTTCCCCTCTATGTCCGGCTGCAGTACCAAATTACCCTCGCCCGCTCCGCGGGAGAGGGAACGGCGTCCGCGCCTGGGGTGAGGGAAGGGGTTAGGGGTTAGGTTACTCGCATCGGTCGCGTCGCTCACACCGACCAACCACCCATAATCGCCGTGAGTTCGCGACTGCGGAATTCGAAAATCTGCGCGAGGCTCCGTGCGACGAACAGGTAGTACGCAATCTCGCCTAGCGGCCCGAGCGGCATCGCATACTCGACTCGATCCTTCATCTCGGTCGCGCGGCCGCCGATGTCCGTGAAGCTGTGGCTATGACGCCATAACGCGTACGGCCCTTTCTCCTGCACGTCGACAAACTTGTTCGGCGCCTGGACCACTTCAATCCGCGTCCGCCAATGAACCGGCACGCCATACAGCCGAATCTGGTAGTCGATTACGGTTCCGGGATGCATGACGGCGGGAGGAGTCGCGAGAAATTTGAATTGCAAAAACGCCGGCGTGAGCCGCTTGAGGTTGCGCGCATCGGAGAAAAATCTGAAGGTCTCGTCGAGCGGCCGCTGAACAATCTGGGTGCGTTCCAGGGTGCGGATTTTCATGCGATTCCGATCGGTCCTTCAGGCTGCCCGCTGCTTCTTGATCCGCGCGACTGCTCCGGGCGTGAGACTCCTGCGGGCCATCTTTAGATCGTAGTGCGTCTGAAGATTTAGCCAGAACTCCGGGCTATTGCCGAAATACAAACCCAAACGCAACGCGGTATCAGCCGTTATCCGACGGCGGTTGTTCACAATCTCAGCGATCCGGTTCGGTGAGATACCGATCGCCTTCGCGAGCCGGTTTTGCGACAGACCGTATTCGGCCAGAAACTCCTTCAGCATCTCGCCGGGAGTGACCGGTGCAAATTCATCCTTCATCGAAACTCTCCTAGTGGTAGTCAACGATTCGAACCTCGTAGGCGTCACCGTTGCGCCATTTGAAGATCACGCGCCACTGATCGTTTACCCGGATCGAATGGAAGTCTTTGAGGTACCCCTTCAGCTTTTCGAGCCGATTTGAAGGCGGCACTATCAGGTCCTCCAACCGGCTCGCCGCGTGGACCGCCTCCAGCTTGCGCTTTGCTCGACGCGCCATGCCTTGAAAACTGCTTACGAATTGATCGGCGAACAATGCTTCGGTCTGTCTGTCACCGAAGGATCGAATCACAAACTTAACGGTATACCGAGCCCCGGTATGCGGTCAACGCGGGGTTGGTCAGTTCGTTCCGATGAAAATCCCGTTTCCGAGTTGTGCCGGTATCCGCGCGTAGTGTAACTTTGAAGGCTCAAATCAGGGGAAAAACAGCACGAAATCGGGTAAATGAAAAAACTCACGGGAGCACAAATCGTTATCGAGAGCCTGATCGCCGAAGGCGTCGATGTAATCTTCGGCTATCCCGGCGGCGCCATCCTGCCCACCTACGACGCGCTGCTCGACTCAAAGATCAAGCACGTTCTCGTCCGCCATGAACAGGGCGCTACCCACATGGCCGAGGGTTATGCGCGCGTCAGCGGACGCCCGGGAGTCGTCCTCGTTACCTCCGGACCCGGCGCGACCAACTGCGTCACCGGAATCGCCGACGCGTATATGGATTCCACGCCGATGGTAGTCCTGTCGGGACAGGTTCCGACCACGATGATCGGCAACGACGCTTTCCAGGAGGCCGATTTCGTCGGCATCACGCGGCCGTGCACCAAGCACAATTTCCTGGTCAAGAACGTCAAGGACATCGCGCGCATCATCAAGGAAGCTTTTTATATCGCCGGTAGCGGCCGTCCCGGCCCGGTCGTCGTCGATCTGCCCAAGGACGTGCAACAGGCCGAGCACACCTTCCATCTTTCCGAAAAAATCGAGCTGCGCGGCTACAAGCCGACGATTCGCGGCAATCCCCGGCAAATCGAGCGCGCCATCGAGGCGATCGAGAAAAGTTCGACGCCGCTGTTCTACGTC
>JBAWCX010000276.1:0-15795 GCA_049590495.1 Binatus sp. (SeqCode) | reverse complement strand
CTGCCAATCTCAAATCCAGCGAACCTGATCATATTCCGTGACCGCATGCCGCCGCTGATGCAATGGCTCGGGCGGTTCGCGATGCCATCGATGCTCTCGATCGCGGTTACTTACGCCGTCCTTCGGTTCACGCAGCGCGATTCGCTAAGCCGCGAGGTAATGGCCGCCGAGGTCGATGTACCTAGTCTGTCCAGCGGCGGCCGCATGATCGCTTGTGGCATCGTGGGCACGGGAATCGTGCTCCTGCTTGTCTCCGGCTTCGGCGTTGACCTTGGACTGCCGACATTTGTCGCCGCTGTCGCGACTGCTGCGGTAGTGCTTTTTCTAAAGCGCGAGTCACCGTGGACAGTTATGAAGGACGCTTCCTGGGAAATCTTGCCGCTAGTGGCCGGTCTGTTCGTTCTGGTAGAGGCGCTTGACCGCAGTGGCGTGCTCACGGCGCTCATTCATGTTCTGCAGATGGCGGCTGATCGCTCCTCGATAGTGACGACTTGGGTAGCGGGCGTGACTCTGGCCCTGAGTTGCAACCTGGTCAACAACCTGCCCGCCGGTCTGCTGGCGTGCTCCGTTGTGTCTGCTTCGCATGTACCGCGGCAGGTTGCCAGCGCAGTGCTCATCGGCGTGGACCTCGGACCGAACCTGTCCGTTACCGGATCGCTGGCAACCATCCTGTGGCTGTCCGCCCTGCGGCGGGAAAATCAGCAGGTGAGCGCGTGGAGCTTTCTGAAGCTCGGAACATTGGTGATGCCGCCGGCGTTGCTGCTCGCGCTTGCAGCCCTGATGGTCACCGGCTCCGTTCGGTGACCTTACAAGTGACCGCGGCCAGAACCTTCGATGAGCGGGCTATTACTGCGAAGGGTCGCGGATGCTTTTATCGCGCGGGTCCTGGACTGCCTCTATCGCGCGCCAGACGAGCGCTTGAAAAGCCTTTTGTCTTCAATGCCGGGGTCGGGACTCGAACCCGCACGGAGGTTGCCCTCCCGAGAATTTTGCTTCAGCCGGGCGCCATCACTTTACCTCGCGCGAGGTCCAATCGGCTCTAGGCATTTCAGGGGTTTCAGGGGTTTCAGCCGACTATCTTTGGCGCGACATAGACCGCAGTCTCGATCTTCTCCTCAAAAACGCCAGACGGATTCAGGGATAGCAAGGCTTCCGCAAGCTCAGCCTCGAAGTCCGCAAGCCGAATGCCAAACATGGGCTTTGTTGCATTCGCGCTGGAGAAGACCCAGCCGAGGATGGATGCGACATCGCGCGTG
This sequence comes from Binatus sp. (SeqCode), assembly GCA_049590495.1. Taxonomy (GTDB): domain Bacteria; phylum Desulfobacterota; class Binatia; order Binatales; family Binataceae; genus Binatus. The sequence continues at coordinate 14,539 of JBAWCX010000276.1, read as the reverse complement.
ATTGCAAACGGAAATTCGCGCACCGTGAAGCCTGAAAAATGCCGCGAGCGCGCCAGGCACGGCTCGTGCGCAGATTCCGGATGCTTCATCGGATGGCGACCACGCCTGCCGAGGTATTTCGCTACGACTTGCAGAGCAGTTGTTTCCCAACTCTCCTGCGGGCGGCGTCGCCCCTCGTCCAGAATAACCAACCCGCCGCCGTCCTCAACGACGTCCGCCAATTGGCGAAGCACGAGATCGCGATCCATCCAGTGCAGGGACTGGCCTAGTGTCACCAATTGGAACAGACCAAGGTCAGGCAAGGCATCTTCGACGCGTGCGCACACCCAACGAATCCGCCCACCTGCCCTTGCGGCGGCCAATCGCCGAGCCTCCTCGAGCATCACAGCGTCGCGGTCTACAGCGACGATGTCTGCGCCGGTGCGGGAAAGGGGAATTGCGATCGTGCCGGGACCACAACCAAGATCGAGGACACGCGCGCCAGTGGAGAGGCCAAAGGCAGAAATGATGTAGTCCAGTGCCGCTGGCACGTAGGGCGCGCGATGCGCGTCATAGTAGGGGGCCGCTTTTTCGAAGGGCGAGGTGTCGAGCGATTCGACCATTCACCAAGAATAGCAGGCGATTGCGGCGAGAGAAAAGGATTTGATCGAAGACCTGAATGCCGTGATGGGGAAAATGGGGTATCGGGTGGTGTCAACAAATAAATACCGCAGCGGTGCAATGCCGGGGGCGGGACTCGAACCCGCACGGAGGTTGCCCTCCCGAGAATTTTAAGTCCCTTCAGTTTACCGTCATGCTGACGAGCGCCCCGATTGCGCTGACTGTATCCTTCAATCCCCTTTTCAAAGTTGCCACACATTGAGTCGCGTTCGGGGTTTTTGCTGTTTTGATTTTTCAGGGAACGAGCAATCAATGCCGGAGAAAAGGAAATGACGGTGATAGGAAGAAGATTGTGTGAAGTTGTTGCGCTGCTTTCTCATTCGCGCGAGAGTCTTTCGCGCGAAGAAGGAGGAATGGAGATCGATCTGAAGCCGAGCGTTCCTAATCCTGGATCGGCAAGTCGATTCACAGTCGCCGCATTTGCCATTTCAGCCCTTCTATGGGCGGCGACCGCTTCCGCCGACAGCATCGAAGGTCAGGTGCTCGGCGCAGGCGCGCCGATCGCAAAATCGACAGTGACGCTGTGGGCCGCAAGTGCGGACGCGCCAAAGCAATTAGCTCAAACTCAAACCGGCGACGACGGCCGATTTACTTTGAGCGCCGCAGGATCGCCCGACAGCATCCTCTATATAGTCGCCAAAGGCGGGGTGCCGGCTGGCAACAAGGGCGCCGCAGACAACCCGGCGATCGCGCTCATCTCCGTGGTGGGCGGCAAACCCCCGGCGGAAGTGGTTATCAACGAGATGACAACCGTGGCGTCGGTATGGACCAACGCACAGTTTCTGGATGGCGCCGCGATCAAAGGCAATACACTCGGCCTTCGAATCGCAGCGAGCAATGTACCGAACTTCGTCGATCTTGAAACGGGTGGCTGGGGAAACGCTATCCAGGATCCGCTCAACGGTCCGCAGACGCCGACGATGGCCAACTTCGCGACGCTGGCCGACTTACTGGCCGGTTGCGTGACGAGGGCGACCGCCGATGCGTGCGGCAAACTGTTCGTCGCCGCCACGCCACCGACCGGCGGCGCCTCGACCGATACCTTGGCGGCGGCCGAGTCGATTGCCCGCTATCCGTGGTACCACCCCCAAGGACTCTACGCGCTGCTCGATTCGTTCTATCCAATCCCGCAGGGCAAGAACCTTCGCCCCGTTCCCTATATGCCGTATCTAAATTGGTCGCCGAGTGCCTGGGTGCTGCCGCTGAAGTTCGACGGCGGCGGTTACCGCGCGGGCGGCAAGGGCGGCTTCGACAGCGAGGGCAACTTCTGGGTCGGCGATAATTTCTCGGTTGGCTGGCAGGGCCAGGATTCGCTCTGGGAGGGCCACGCCACCAAGTTCGCCCCCGACGGCAAACCGCTTTCGCCGATTACCACCGGCTTTACAGGTGGAGGGATGGAAGGCGGCACGTTCGGAGCGGCGATCGACGCCAAGGACAATGCCTGGTTCTCGACTTACGGCAGCAAAGCGATCGTCGCGTTCGACAAGAACGGCAAGCCCCTGACCCCGCCCGACGGCATCACGTTCAATGGCCGATTGGGGCTTATGCAGGGCGTCATGGTCACGCCAAGCGGCGATGTGTGGGTCCTTGGGGTCGAGAAGAAGCAACTCGTGTATTTCCCCAAGGGCGATTTGGACAAGGGACGGATTGTCTGCGAGGGCGACAACGCCGAACCCTGCAAGTCGTTCGCAGCGCCATTCCACCTGGCCATTGATAAGCAGGACCGCGTCTGGGTCTCCAACAGCGGCATCAATCACGTCACGCGCTTCCCTGCATCTGATCCGAGTAAAGCCGAGACCTTCAAAAGCGGCTTCAGCACCAGCGGTCTCGCCGTCGACAGCGAGGGCAACGTCTGGGTCACCGCCCGTCTGGGCAACAGCCTGGTGGGCATGATGCATCTGGTCGAGATGGGGGCACGCCTGAAGCTCTATGGTGTGGAAAGGGCCTCTGACTACCTGACGAAGACCATGTCTGAGCAGAAAGGCGGACGCCGCGGCGGCAGCATGGTCCTGCTGCGACCTGATGGCTCTCCATATCCCGGTTCTCCGTTCAGCGGAAGCAGTCTGCCGGGGCCATGGGCTGTCGCCGTGGATGGCGATGACAACGTCTGGGTATCCAACTTCGCTGGCGCGTCAGGCCAGATCGCGCACCTCTGCGGCACCCGTACCGAGAACTGCCCGCCAGGCATGAAGACGGGCGACCCAATCTCGCCTCCGCTCGGGTATGTCGGCGGTGGCCTGCAGATGCAGGTTGATATCGACATTGATCCGGCCGGAAACGTTTGGGTCACCAACAACTGGCAGGACATCGACAGCTGTATCGGTACGCCCAAGGAGGGTCTATCGACCCGCTGCGGTGGCCAGGGAGTCGTGGTCTTCTACGGCATGGCGAGGCCAGTGCGCACGCCGCTGATCGGGCCGGCACGTGGGTTCTAGAACAGATCTAGCTAGAGCAAGGCCAATATGGTGCCGGGGGCGGGACTCGAACCCGCACGGAGGTTACCCTCCCGAGAATTTTAAGTCGTTTGATTATAGCAAAAAGCTCTTTGTTTTATTGGCTTTATTTCCATCAAATGTGAAAGTGTGTAAGTTTCTGTGTAAGTTTTCAAAAAAGCCTAACAATATCGGACATCTTCAGCTCTGTCGTTATTAAGGCTTTCATCGCATCCGTAATTTCCGATTGTTTTTCGGCGTCTTTGGGGGCCGGTTTGCAGGCTCCAGGGGCGCGCAGTGGCCATCCATATCGGTGGCCCTTCGGCTTGGCCTTAGGCGGTCGCTTTGACGTTCATAAAATCCTTTCCCATTCATCCAAGCTGCGGACGGGGTCACCGGTCTCATGAGAAACGATTACGGTTGCCACTAGCGTGTCATCTCTTTCGATCGAGAGTCACTCTGCTGTCTGAGAAGAGCCCCTCGAACAACGCATCCTACGCTCGCAATTCGTCGAGCAGCGCCTTGGCGTCTTTGAGGTCGGCGGTGTCGAAGCCCTCGGTGAACCAGTTGTAGATGTCGGCGAGCGCTGTGCGAGCTTCGTCGCGGCGGCCCTGCGATGCGAGCAGGCGTGCGAGGCTCGTCGTCGCGCGCAGCTCCCACGATTTTGCTTTCTGGCGGCGCGAAATTTCGATCGCGGTGCGGAAGGATTGCTCCGCTTGCGCGGCATTCGATGCGTCCTGCGCCAGCAGCAACTCGCCCTTCAGCCGATGCACCTCCGCCTCATATATTCGCATCCCGCTTCTATCGATGAACGGGAATGCCTCGTCGATGGTGCGAAGACCTTCATCGAACCGCCCCATCCGGCCCAGAGCGGTGGCAATCAGGGCGAGCCAATATTCGCTCTGAACCGAGGAGCCGGTGGCCCTAAACTCCAACATATGGTGCCGCATCCGCGCGATGCCGCCGTCGAGATCGCCCGCCATCGCATCCGCCCACGCGAGGTAAAATTCGGACATGGCGCGGCGATTGACGCTACCCAACTCGGTCGATAGTACCAGCGCTGCTTCTGCCCTCTCTCTCATGTGCTCAAGCTCGCGGCGGCATTGATAAGCGATGCCGGCGAAGTTGTGTACCGTCTCCAAGATAGTCTTTGACCCGGACTCGTTCGCGATCGCGGTCGCGATGTTTACTCGCTCCAGTGAGCGATCAGGGTAACCCAGGAACCACAGGTTCCGTGCCGAGCGGATGCGGTTGGGCGCCTGATTCCACTGCAGGGGCGGTAGCCCGGCGCGTCGCCGGTTGAGACCCGATCCCGGCTTCGCTATGGATTCCAACAGCGCCCACGCCCGGTCGAAGCCTTCGGCGGCGAGCTCGAAGTCGCCCGCGAGTGACCTCGCGAATGCCAACCACTGCGCCGCAATCGCAATATGTTCGGCGCTCCCACGTTCCTCGGCCCGTGCAATCAGCTCGACGCCTATTTCGCACGCCTTGCGATTGTCCCGGGTCGCCTGGATTTGAAAGACTCCAAGGAGTGCCGCCCAGGCCTTTCCCCAGTTGATCCCGGGCCGCTGGCAAAGCTCCATTGCGCGCGCAGACGACTGCTCCGCTTCGGGCGAGGACCAGCCCCTGATCGCCCTCAATGCCTGAACGGCTGCGTTCCTGAGGTCCAACTCCAGCTCGGCGCACCGGTCGTCATCGGGAAGCTTATGCAGCAACTCGATCCCGGTTTCGAACTGCGCGACCGCTTCGGCCAAAGACCCGCGGTCGTTGCACTGCCGGACAGCACGGAGGCAATATTCCACCCCCTTACCCGGAATGCCGCTGCGCGCGTAGTGGTGCGCTAACTCGGCGAGGTGGTCGTCTGGGCTCTCGGCATAGGTTGACTCGAGCGCCGCGCCGATTCGCCCGTGCAGGATTCGGCGGCGTTCGTTCAGCAGCGAGTTGTAGGCTACGTCGTGGGTCAGCGCGTGCTTGAAGGTGTACTCGACGTCGCCGACCGCAGGCTGCTCGTAGATGAACTCGCCGAGCTGGAGTTCGGACAGCATCGGTTCCAACTCTGGTACCGGCTTCACGGCCACTTTACGGACCAGACCGAGTTTGAACTCAGTGCCAATTACCGAGAGGGTCTGGAGCAGGTCTTTCTGATCCGGCGCCAGCCGATCGATTCGCGAGGCGAGAATGTCCTGCACCGTCGGCGGAATCTTCAATTCGCGCAACGGTCTGGTCAGCTTGACGATGCCGTTGCGCACCAGCGCGCCCTCATCGAACAGCACCTGCACCATTTCTTCCATGAAAAACGGGTTGCCCTCGGTGCGCTCGATTATGAGCCGCTTCAGAGCGCCCATTTCCACCCCGTCGTCGAGCAGACCCGACAGCATCTCGTCGGCGCTTTCCTTGCCCAGCGGGTCGAGCCGCAGCTGCGTGTAGTAGGTCTTGTGGCCCCACTCATGGCGATACTCGGGCCGGTAGTTCACCAGCAGCAGGATGCGCGCGGTCCCGATGCTGTCCACGAGCAGGTTAAGGAATGCCTGTGACTCGCTATCGATCCAGTGCAAGTCTTCGAAGATCACTATCAGCGGCTGGTTAAGGCTCTCGCGCAGCAGAATACGCTTGATCGCCTCCAGCGAGCGCCGCTTGCGAGTTTGCGGCTCCATTTCACCGAGCGGACTGTTCTCTTCGCTTAGACCGAGCAGTGCGTGCAGGTATGGAAGAGTGTCCTCCAGCGATCGATCAAGCGTGAGGATCTTGCCGTTGACCTTCTCACGGCGCGTGCGCTCGTCATCGTCGGAGGTGATCTTGAAATAGTTCCAGAGCAAGTCGATCACCGGCAGAAATGCGGAAGCCTTGCCGTACGAAACCGAGAACGCTTCCAGCACCATCCAACCGGATTGCGAAATAGCCTTGAACTCGAATATCAGGCGCGACTTGCCGACTCCCGCCTCGGCCATCGCGGCGACGATCTGCCCATGCCCGGCCTTGGCCTGCTCGGCCGCCGCCTTCATCGCATCCATCTCGCGCTGCCGCCCGACGAACTTGGTGTATCCGCGTCCCGCCGAGCGTTGCAGCCGCGTGCGCAGCGGTCCCAGCCCGGTCACCTCATAGACGTTCACCGGCTCGCTGACGCCTTTGACCTTGGTCGGTCCGAGATTTTTGAAAATAAAGTAGCCCTCGCAGAGCTTCCTGACTTGATCGGTGCTCGCGATGGAACCGATTGGCGCCAGCGCCTGCATCCGCGCCGCGAGACTTATCGAATGACCTATGGCCGTATACTCCACCTGCCCTTCGCCGGTCTTGATCGAACGCATCACTACTTCGCCGGTGTTCACTCCCACCCGAACTTGAATCGGCAGGCCGCCTTCGGAGCGGATGCGGTCCGAGTACCGCTTAAGCTCCTCCTGCATGCGGAACGCCGCGTACAGCGCGCGCTGCGGATGATCTTCATGCGCGACCGGCGCACCGAATAGCGCGAGGATTCCGTCGCCGGTGGATTGCGCAACGTACCCGCCGTAGTGATGGACCGCATCCATCATTAGCTTCAGCGCGGGATCGACGATCGCACGCGCCTCCTCCGGGTCCAGGTCCTCGATCAGTTCCATCGACCCCTTGATATCGGCGAACAACGCGGTGACCGTCTTGCGCTCTCCATCGAGATTTTCAATCCCGAGCGTCTCAGCGACTCGAATCGGCGAATCGTTCGATTTCTTTGGTGACGCGGTCGGAGGTTGCCCAAGCGGCGCAGCGCATTCGCCACAGAAGTTCTCTCCGGGCTCGTTCGAGGCGCCGCATTGCGGACACACGCGTGCGAGAGGCGCGGCGCATTTCGAGCAGAATTTGCGTCCCTCGCGGTTGTCAGCTCCGCACTTTGCGCAGCGCATTCTAGGTGCTCAACTCTTCGAGCAGGGCTTTCGCGTCTTTCAGGTCGGCGGTGTCGAAGCCCTCGGTAAACCAGTTGTAGATGTCGGCGAGCATCACGCGAGCCTCGTCGCGCTTGCCATGACGATCGAGCAGCCGCGCGAGGCTTGTCGTCGCGCGCAGTTCCCATGACTTCGCTTTCTGGCGGCGCGAAATTTCGATCGCGGTGCGGAAGGATTGCTCGGCCGGCGCGGCATTCGAGGAGTCCTGCATCAGCAGAAATTCTCCGCGCAGGCGATTCAGCTCGGCTTCGTAGTAAAGCTCCTCGGTCTGCGCGAGCGGAAATACCTCGTCAACTGCACTTAGCGCCTCATCGATTTGGCCGACCGCCGCGCATGCTTCCGCCAGCATCGCTCCGTACAGCGAACGGCTTGCGCCGAATCGGGTCGCAGCCACCCTTGCCATCGCGTCGCGGATCATCGCTACCCCGTCGGACTGCCCTTGCTTGGCCAGCAACCAGCAGCGCGCGATGTCTGATTGGGCTGCTTGGATTGGGCTCAATTCCGCAGCCCAAGGAGCCTCCAACAGCGCTTGCGCGTTTTTTCGAATCGACTCAAAATTGCCGCTCCAGATGTCGGCTTCTTTAGCCGAAAGTCCGAAGGCCTTCGCCACCGGATTGGAGCTCCGATGACCCCTGATTTCGGCCTCGCGCAATTGCTTTAGCGCTTGGTCCGGGAAGCCAAGCAGCCAAAGCGTGCGACCGAGGATCATCGGTAGGAGAACCTGAGGGATTTGCAGGTCGGGAACGTCCGGAAGTGGATGGAACAGTTCGATCGATTCCTCAAGCATCTGCCTTGCTTGAGCCAGATCCCCTAGCGTACCTAGGTTGACTGCTAAAGCGTATTGGAAAATCGCAAGCTGGGTTGGATCATTGATTCTGCGGGCTATCTCCAAGGCCTCTCGTGCCACTACGACCGATTCGCGTATAGCGCCCCTCGTCCCATGCACGAGTCTGATCCCGGCCAAAACTCGCAGCAGGTCGATACTCTCGCCCGTGGGAACGCAAAGATCATAGGCTCGCGAATAGGCCGCCTCGGTTTTATCGGAAGCCGGACCATACACGTACGTTGAGGCCCCGCCCAGTTCCAACTGCAATTGCAATTCTTGTGCGTCGCGGGCCGGACTCTGGGGCAATGTCTTGAGCAGTTCCAGACCGGTGGTCAGATGCGCAAGCGCTTCGGCGAAGGCCGACCGCTGCAGCGCCTGTTCGCCGGCAAGCCCCATGTATTGCACCGCCTTGGCGGCGTAGCCGGCACGGCCATAATGATGGGCCAGCTCGGTGTAGCAGTCTTCCAGCCGATCGGCGTAGAGAGACTCGATCGCGGCTGCGGTGCGTCGGTGCAGCTCCTTGCGCCGCTCGTTCAGCACCGAGCCAAACGCGACCTCTTGGGTCAGGGCGTGCTTGAACGAGTACTCGATATCGCCCACCGCAGGCTGCTCATAGATGAACTCGCCGAGCTGCAAGTCATTGAGCATGCGGCTTAGTTCGTCGTCGGATTTCGGGACGACCGCACGAATCAACGATAGCGAAAACTCCCTGCCGATGACGGCCAGCGCTTGCAGCAGGTCCTTGGACTCCGCGGATAGCCGGTCGATGCGCGCGGCGAGGATTCCTTGCACGGTGGGAGGAATTTTGAGATCGCCGAGCGGCCGGGTGAGTCGCGTCATGCTGCCGTCGCGGACCAATGAACCTTCGTCGAGCAGGACCTGCACCGTCTCTTCCATGAAGAAGGGATTGCCCTCGGTGCGTTCTATGATCACGCGCTTGAGCGGCACCAGATCCTTGCCGTCGCCAAGCAGCGCCGACAGCATCTCGTCGGCGCTCTCCTTGCCGAGCGGGTCGAGCCGAAGCTGCGTATAGATAGTCTTGCTGTTCCACGGATGAGAATATTCGGGGCGATAGTTCACCAGCAGCAGGATCTTTGCATTGGCGATCGCGTCGGCGAGGAGATTCAACAGCGCCTGCGTCTCCTCGTCGATCCAGTGCAGGTCCTCGAAGATCACCATCAGCGGCTGATTGATCGACTCCCGCAGCAGGATGCGCTTGATCGCATCGAGCGTGCGCCGCTTGCGGACCTGCGCGTCCATCTGCGCCAGCGGATCGTCTCCCTCGACGATTCCGAGCAGCGCGAACAGATAAGGTAGGGTGTCCTCCTGCGCGCGATCGAGCATCAGAACCTTGCCGCCGATCTTCTCGCGCCGCGCACGGGCGTCGTCGTCACCGATGATTTTGAAGTAACCGTGCAACAGGTCGAGAACCGGCAGGAACGCCGAGGCCTTGCCATGCGAGACCGAAAAGGTTTCGAGCACCATCCAGCCTGCCGCGCTCGTGGCCTTGAACTCGAACAGCAGCCGCGACTTGCCGACTCCCGCCTCGGCCATCGCGGCCACGATCTGCCCGCGTCCCGCCTTGGCCTGATCGGCCGCCGTCTTCATCGCGTCCATCTCGCGCTCGCGCCCGACGAACTTCGTCAGTCCGCGGCCCGCCGAACGCTGCAGCCGCGTGCGCAGCGGACCGAGCCCAGTAACCTCATAGACGTTGACCGGCTCAGTCACGCCCTTGACCTTGGTCGGGCCAAGCGGTTTGAGCGCAAAATATCCCTCGACGAATTTGCGGGTTGCCTCGCTCACCACGATCGATCCGGTACGCGCGATGCTCTGAAGCCGTGAGGCGAGATTGGTGGTGTGACCGATCGGAGTGTACTCGACCTGCGACGCACCGGTCGTAATCGAGCGCACCACGACCTCGCCCGTGTTCACCCCGACCCGGATCTCAATCGGCGCACGGCCTTCAGCTTGGAGCTTTGCGCCATAGCGACGTAGTTCTTCCTGCATGCGGAGCGCGGCATGCAACGCTCTCTGCGGATGGTCCTCGTGCGCGACCGGCGCGCCGAACAGCGCGAAGATGCCGTCGCCCGTGCTCTGCACGATGTAGCCGTCGTAATGGCGCACCGCGTCGATCATCAGCTTCAGCGCCGGATCGACAATCGCGCGCGCCTCTTCCGGGTCGAGGTCCTGCTCAAGCTCGGTCGATCCCTTGATGTCGGCGAAAAGTGCGGTGACCGTCTTGCGCTCTCCATCGAGCGCGGACGTATCGGCTTGCTCCGCCGTTACACGGACTGCTGCGGGCTTCGCCGGCGCCGATAATTTGGCACTTTCAATTCTGGTGTCTTCCTGAAGCGCCGCGGCGCATTGGCCGCAGAAATCAAATCCTGGCGGATTCTCGAACGAACAATTCGGGCAGGTCACGCCGAGCGCAGTTCTGCACTTCCCGCAGAACTTCATGCCGGCTGGATTCTCGAACTCGCACTTCGTGCAACGCATTGCGACTAGCTTCCCGCAGCCAAGATTGGGCCGAGTATCGCCCACTGGACGGGCTATTTGAAAGACGCGAACCTAGCCAGAGGCGCAAAACCGCCCGGAGAGCGAATCGTTATAGAACCAAACGATGCTCCAGCCTGACTTCGACCCCGCTATCCAGCGCCGTGCCGAGCACGATGCGAGGCGAGCCGCGCAACGATAGTTCTCCGGAAGATCGATGCAGCCGACCGACCAGTTCGCCAGATCGACTGTGCGATCGCCATGCCGAGGCCGTGATTGCTCGCGAACGTAAGCGCGCCGTTCGGCGACTCGCGAGATCTGCTGCGGCAGGACCCGCCGACCATACCAGCCTGCTACGATCTGTTTTTCGATGCCGGTTACACGCGAGTTGAAACCTCAAAAGGTCAACTACTCGCGTTCACGGGCTAGGCTGTCCGTCAGAAAATCGTGGTGCCGGGGGCGGGACTCGAACCCGCACGGAGGTTGCCCTCCTGAGAATTTTAAGTCCTTTAAGTTTGACCATAACTATGTGAAATCATTATTTTATTTCTTCCAACATGTGGAAGTGTGTAACTTTATGTGTCGGTTTTGAGTAGAATTCGGAATGATATCAAAGGCATGTCAGGCCGGCTTGCAGGCTCCGGGAGCGCGCGGTGGCCATCTATGCCAGTTGCCCTTCGGCTTGAGCCGCAGGCGGTCGCTTTGACGTACATAAATCCTTTCCCATTCTATCCATGCTGCGGACGTCGCTGGTCTAATGAGAAGCGACTAGGGTTGCCACTAGCGTGTCGCCTCTTTCGATCGAGAGTCACTCTGAGATCTCTGTCTGAGAAGAGCCCGTCGAAGCAACGCATCCTACGCGCTCAACTCGTCGAGCAGCGCCTTGGCGTCCTTCAAATCGGCGGTGTCGAAGCCCTCGGTGAACCAGCCGTAGATTTCGGCGAGCATCGCGCGGGCCTCGTCGCGATGACCCTGCTTCGCGAGTAGGCGTGCGAGACTGGTGGTCGCGAGTAGTTCGAATGATCTGGCTTCCTCGCTGCGAGCAATCCGGATCGCGTCGCGGAAGAGGTCCTCGGCCTCGCGCTCGCTACAGCGTCCGGCCTCGAGCTGCAGCTCACCCCGCACGCGCCTCACAGCAGAGGAGAACCTCTGCGTCCAGGTGGTCTGGTCCAACAGGACCAGCGCTTCATCGAATCGGCGGAGTTTCCTGTACGCCTCGAACACATCGAAAAGGGCACCGCCACCCGCCAAGCCCACCGCGCGTCGCGCGGCCAATGATCGCTGAACCTCGTTGAGCCCTTCCTCGACGCTGCCCTTTTTCACCAGGCACCAAGCGCGCCAGTAAGTTCCCTCTTCTCTGTAGAACCCGAACCCGTGCTCATCCGCCAGCACGCGCATCTCATTCGCCGCTTCCTCAAGCGCAGAGACTTCGCCGCGATCTCGGTAGACCGTACAGACGCCCGAATACGCCGAGCATAACGGAAAGGGCCTCCCGAGCTTGCGCGCCAGCGTCAGCGCTTCGCGGCAACGCTCAAGAGCCTGGTCCGGAAAACCGAGGCACCAAAGAACATCGCCGAGAACGTCGAGGGCCGTAATGCGCGGATCAGCAACCGGAAAGACCGTGTGCTCCGCAATAGCGGGAATGAGAGCGATGGCTTTCTCGAGATGCGCGCGGGCGTCACGGTGCCGGCCCTGGTATCCGAGGCTTTCTCCAAGCGCGATGTTCGCCCATAGCAGCCTTGCGGGGCCGGGTTCACGCTCGGCCAGCGCAAGGAGCTGTTGCGAAGTCTCGAGGTCGTTCTGCCATTGGCTCTTGAAATTGTAGAAGAACCTGAGGCCCAGCAGCACGCGGAAGGTCCGCCGGGTGTCGCCAAGCTGCGTGCAGAGATCCCGGGCGCGCGTGAACGCCGCGCCCACCTCGTCATCGGCGAGACCTCTTGCGGCGGCTGCCGCCTCTGCGAACGTGATTTGCAGGCTCGCTTCCTCGCGCCGGCGCTCGTCGTCCTCGGGCAGGCTTTTCAGCAATTGGAGTGCGGCGTTCAGATGGACGATTGCTTCGCCGTGGGCCAAGCGCTGATGAGCCTGTCGGCCGGCCAGGCGCAGGTACTCGAACGCCTTTCGAACGTTGGCGCTGCGGCCGTAGTGGTAAGCGAGTTGGCTCAGATGATCGTCGATTGATTGAGCGAATGACGTTTCCATGGCGGAACCGATTCGTTCGTGCAGCAGCTTTCTGCGCTCGACCAGCACCGACTTGTATGCCACCTCCTGGGTCAGCGCGTGCTTGAAGATGTACTCGACATCGCCCGCCGCGGGCTGCTCGTAGATGAACTCGGCAAGCTGGAGATTGTTCAGCATCCGCTCCAATTCACCCTCGTCCGCTTCCTCGCGGGAGGAGGCGAGCGGCGCGACGCTTAGCCTTGGTTCCGCCAGCGCCGTCCCGCCCGAGTGAGGGACCTCCACCGCCGCGCGCACCAGGCTCAGCGGAAACTCTTTGCCGATCACTGCCAGCGTCTGCAGCAGCTCTTTATGCCCAGGCGCGAGCCTGTCTATGCGCGCGGCCAAAATCGCCTGCACCGTGGGCGGAATCTTGAGTTCATTCAGCGATTTGGTGAGCTTTACTGTTGCGTCCCGCACCAGTGCCCCTTCGTCGAACAGCACCTGCACCGTCTCTTCCATGAAGAACGGATTGCCCTCGGTGCGCTCGACAATCAGGCGCTTGAGTGGCGCCAGATCCTTGCCGTCACCGAGCAGAGCCGACAGCATCGCGTCGGCGCTCTCCTTACCCAGCGGGTCGAGGCGAAGCTGGGTGTAATAAGTCTTGCTATTCCACTGATGCGAGTACTCGGGCCGGTAGTTCACCAGTAGCAGCACTTTCGCTGTCCCGATCGAATCAGCAAGCAGGTTCAGGAATGCTTGCGTTTCCTCGTCGATCCAGTGCAGGTCCTCGAACATCGCCATCAGCGGCTGATTGAGCGACTCGCGCAGCAGGATGCGCTTGATCGCATCGAGCGTGCGGCGGCGGCGGATCTGCGCATCCATGCCGGCCAGGGGATCGTCGAGGTCGGCGATGCCGAGCAGCCCGAACAGATACAACAGCGTGTCTTCAAGCGCTCGATCGAGGGTCAGAACCTTGCCGTTCACTTTTTCGCGCCGGGTGCGCGGGTCGTCGTCGGAGACGATTCGGAAATAGCTGTGCAGCAGGTCGATCACCGGCAGGTAGGCGCTGGCCTTGCCGTGCGAGACCGAGAACGTTTCCAGCACCATCCAGCCCGACCGGTGTCGGGCCTTGAATTCGTAGAACAGCCTCGACTTGCCGACCCCCGCTTCGGCCATCGCCGCGACGATCTGCCCGCGCCCCGCTTTGGCCTGCTCGGCCGCATGCCCCAGCGCCTCCGTCTCGCGCTCCCGTCCGACGAACTTCGTGAGCCCCCTGCCCGCCGAGCGCTGAAGTCGCGTGCGCAGCGGCCCGAGACCGGTAACTTCGTAGACGTTGACTGCTTCGCTCACTCCTTTGATGCGGGTCGGCCCTCGCGCCTTGAGCGCAAAATATCCTTCCACCAATCGGCGGGTATGCTCCGTGATTGCGATCGATCCGGTTGGAGCAACCGTCTGCATCCGCGAGGCGAGGTTCGTGGTGTGCCCAATCGGGGTGTACTCGACGTGCCCGCCGCCGGTTGAAATCGAACGCACCACAACTTCGCCGGTGTTCACGCCGACCCGAATCTCGAGCGGTGCTCTGCCATCGGCGAGCAACTTGTCGCTGTACCGCCGCAACTCTTCCTGCATCCGGATCGCCGCATAAAGAGCGCGCTGCGGATGGTCCTCGTGCGCGACGGGAGCACCGAACAGCGCGAAGATGCCGTCGCCGGTGCTCTGCACGATGTAGCCGTCGTAACGCCGCACCGCGTCGATCATCAGCTTGAGCGCCGGGTCGACGATCGTGCGAGCCTCTTCGGGGTCGAGGTCCTGCTCGAGCTCGGTCGATCCCTTGATATCCGCGAACAGCGCCGTGACCGTCTTGCGCTCGCCCTCGAGATTTTCAGGCACGGGTGTCTCAGCTACTCGAATCGGCGAATCATTCGATTTCTTTGCCGACGCAGCCGCCGCGGGCGTTCCGAGCGCCGTGCCGCACTCTCCACAAAAGCTTTTGCCCGCTGGATTATCGGCACCGCACTCCGGACAAAGATTCGCCAGTGCCGCGCCGCAATCACCGC
>JBAWCX010000275.1:0-2080 GCA_049590495.1 Binatus sp. (SeqCode) | reverse complement strand
GGCCGACACCGCGGGCGCGCGCGGCGTGCAGCGCGCTGACGACGGCCAGCGCCGCGGTCATCCCGCTGACTTTATCCGCCAGCGCCATTTTGACCGCCGTCGGCTGCCCCGCCTTGAGGCCCTGGCTATAGGCCATGCCCGAGTAGCCCTGGATGACGGGATCGTAGGCGGGAAAATTCGCGAGCCGGCCCTTCGGTGCGAAGCCGCAAATCGAGCAATAGACAACCTTGGGATTGGCGCGGCGAATATCGGCGTAGCCGATGCCGAGGCGGTCGGCGACGCCGGGGCGATTGTTTTCGACGAGTGCGTCGGCCTTCACCGCGAGCCGGCGCACGAGGTCGCGGCCGTGCTCCTTCTTGATATCGATCACGATGCTGCGCTTGTTGCGGTTGAAGTTCAGGAACGACGCGGTGAGTCCGCCGCGCTGCGGGCCGACGTTGCGGCGCATTGAGTCGCCCTCGGGCGGTTCGATCTTGATGACGTCGGCGCCAAGGTCGCCGAGCAACTGCGTGCAGAACGGCCCCGAAATGACGGCGGTCAGATCAAGAATGCGAAAACCAATCAGCGGTCCATCAGCCATGACGAAAATCCTTCAAGCGCGCGCGTTTGAGCGTAAGAGATACTAGCTGCGATAGAGCGGGGTGTCACGGACCGCGGAGTGCGTCGACGCGAAGCCTGTTTACCCGCGCGAGAGTGCGGCGTCAAGGCATCCTTCAGATGCCTCAGTTGGAGGGAGGCTTCGGGACGCTCATGCCGTATGCCACCTTCAGATCGTCGCCGTTGAATGGATAAACGTGGACCATCCAGCCGAACGCCTGCTTGAGCAGGTGACCTCCGGCGGCCTCGCACTCGGCTGCGTCGGCGATTTTGCCGGTGAAGCCGAAGCGTCCGTCGGCGAGGAAGCCGAGGCGCTGGTTGATAGCCGGCGCGGACGGACTCGACGACACCGGTAGCATGCCGGGAATGTCGAGATTCGACGCGCCGACTTCGCCACGCAGGACGTCGTTGAGGGTGATGCCGTTGGGCAGGCATATGTTGGTGTGCGCATGCCAGCGCGCGACGCTCAGCGGAATTATGGCGTCGAGCTGATCGAGCGTGTAGTCGGCGGGCGCGCTATACATCGCGCCGACCAGGACGTAATCGCCGCTCGAATTTTTCACGTAAAGGATCGAGCCAGGACGGCTCAGATCGGAATGGCCCATGTACTCCTGCTGCGCGGCGCTGTAGTCGGAGAAATGGTAGACCTCCTGCGGGACGGTCGGCAGAAAAATCTGGTAGCCCTCCGACAACGCCACGCGGGAGTCGTGATACTTGAGGAGCGCGCGGCGCAGCGTGTCGATCACTTCATGCGCGCGTTCGACGTCCTGGGGCGTTTGCGGACGCGACGGCGTCACCACCATGTGCGGACCCGTGCACATCTGAGTGCCCATCGCGTTGGGCGCACTGTCGCCGTCCAGATCTATGTCGTGCGCGTACGCTGGCGCGTTGATCGCGAGCGCGAGCGTCACCGTCAAAAGTGCGAGCTTGTTCATGCGATCACCTTGCTCTGCAGGCGCGCGTGCTGCAACGCCGGCAGTTCGCGCCGCACGCGCTCCTGGTACTCGAGATCGATCGGGGCGACGACGACGCCTTCCTGATCAGCGGCGCGAGCGAGCACGCGTCCCCATGGATCGACGATCATCGAATTGCCGTAGTCGCTGTAGCCGTAGATGTTGGGACCGAACTGCGCGGGCGCGATCACGTAAGCCTGGTTCTCGATCGCGCGAGCACGAATCAGCGGCTCCCAGTGCGCCTCGCCGGTGGGGAAGGTGAACGCGCTCGGCACGGCGATAATCTGCGCGCCGGCAAAAGTCAGGCGGCGATAGAGTTCCGGGAAGCGCAGGTCGTAGCAGATTGTGAGGCCAATCGCGCCAAGCGGAGTGGCAGTGGCCACGACGTCGTCGCCTGCGAGCTTGGTGTCCGATTCGCGCACCGTCACGCGGCCGGGAAGATCGATGTCGAACAGATGAATCTTGCGATACACGGCGAGCTGGCTGCCGTCGGGGCCGAGCAGCGCCGACGTGTTGTAGCATCGCGACTC
>JBAWCX010000274.1:0-1620 GCA_049590495.1 Binatus sp. (SeqCode) | reverse complement strand
CGACACCGCCCTGCGCGAGGCTGGTGTTGATTAGCGCCAGCACGTACATGCTCGCGCGAATCGGCAGGATGTCGCGATAGCGCATCCGCGCGTTGAAGCGCCGCACGACCCAGGTGAGACACGCCGAATCGATCGCGCAGTAGAACAGCGAGTACGGCATGAACACCGCCAGGAAGTCGAGCACCGGCACTTGCGACAGCGCTTGCTCGACTTTGTGAATCGGGATGCGCCAGAAGATCAGCGCAAAGATTGCGACCGTTCCGAGATACGGAATCGCCTTGCGCCACAGCGGTGTCGCGCGCGCCGCCGGGACGTCATCGCGGATCGCGGTGCTCGAATCGGGGATCGGCCCGGCGCTCATGCGTCGCCCATCCTGATCGCCGCGGTGCCCGTCAACACCTGCTCGCCGCGCTGATTGGCCACGTGAATCTGCAGCTCGGCGCGATCCGTGGCGACAGAAACGATTTTCGCATGCGAGGTCAAAGTGTCGCCGAAGAGCACCGGTTTGGTGAGCGCCACTTCGATGCATCCGCCGCGAACGAAGCGCAAGCCGAAGTTGTCCGCGAGGAATTGCGCGACTATCGCGATAGTCTGCGCGCCGCCGGCGATCGGCGCGACGAATCCCGCTTTGCGCGCCGCGTCCTGGTCGTCGTGAATGCCGCGAGGCGGGCGGCGCCGACGCGGTAGCTCGATGCCGTCGTGGTAAGCCTTCGCCGCGGCCGCATCGAGGAGGTAGGGGGGAGAAACCAGCTCCGCGCCGATTCGAATTTCAGCAGGCGCGGCGCTCATTGCATCTCCCCCTTGTCGTTCAGCAGCACCGACGTGATCGCCTGCCGCACCAGCAGTTGATTCGTCTGCGCGTCGCGCGATTCGTACTCAAGCGTGAAATAAAACTTGCCGCGCTTGCGATAGGTCGCCGTGATCCTGCCCTCGGTCTTGACTGACTGCCCGATCCGCATCGGCTCGTGAAATTCGCACCAGTGCCTGGCATGCACTCCGCCTTTGCCGCCCTTGAAATGAGTGGCGATAAGGAGCGCGTAATCCGGCAAGCGTATCGTGGGCGACAGGATCGCGCCGGAGTGGTTTCCATCGACGATATATTCGGGACTCGTGGCCTTGACCGCATCCGAGAATGCGCGCGCCCGCTCCGGCGTGACGACATAATGAATCGGCCCCAGGCGCATCCCTTCGTGCAGGTTCTCGGGGCACATCGGGAGTCTGGTGTCATCGTTCATAGGACAGATTGAACAACCTTATCAGGCGTGCAAGATTCGGCGAACCGCGGTCTTTTCAGTCAAATGGCAACTAGCAAAGTCGATTATGCACGCAAAGCCAGGATGCATCTTAGCAAGGCCGACCCTGTCCTCGCGCGGATTATAGCCGAGGTCGGTCCGCTTGGCCTCCAGCCGCGGCGCGAGCGTTTCCAGGCGCTGGCGCGAGCGATCATTTTCCAGCAGCTTGCGGGGGCGGCCGCCAACGCAATCTACGGCCGCTTCGTCGGCTTGTTCCCCGGCGTGGAATTTCCTTTGCCGGAACAAGTGTTGGCGAAAACCGACGCGGAACTGCGCAGCGTCGGCCTCTCGGAAAAGAAAGCGCTCTACATCAAGGACCTGGCCGCAC
>JBAWCX010000273.1:0-1986 GCA_049590495.1 Binatus sp. (SeqCode) | reverse complement strand
GTCCTATCCCCCTCGCCCCCTTTCCAGAATGGAAAGGGGGAACAGAATCGGACTCGGAAGATGGTCGCATCCACGGATGGCGGCGAAGTTGATATACATGGCGGCACGGCAACTCAATGGAGACTACTATGCCAGCGGTATCGGCGATCGTGGAGCAACTTATCGACGGGCCGGGATTCGTGCTGATGCGGGGCTTGATGCCGGCGTCCGATGCGGCGGAGGCGCGTTCGCGTGCGCTGGAAATCGCCGAGTCGCCGTTAGCAGCCACGCTTGGCAGACGCAATGAAAGGACTGGCCAGCAACACGTGAGCGGGCTGCTGGCGAACGGCGAGATTTTCGAGCGCATCGTGCAGCATCCGGGGCTTATCGAAATCGCCGAGGCGATGCTTGGCGACGACATGACGCTCGGCGCGTACTCGGCGCGGATTCTGTATCCTGGCGCGATCGAGATGGGCGTTCATATCGACTATCCGTACTGGGCTATGCGCGGGCCGTTCACGCTCCGGCCGCCGCTGATGGTCCAGGTGATCTGGATGCTGCAGGATTTCACCGAGCAGAACGGCGCGACGCTGGTTGCGCCGCGCAGTCAATTGCGATGCTCGCGGCCGAATCGCGAGGATTTCGCGCGCGAGGAGATCAAGATAACAGGAGCCGCCGGCGATGCGATCATTTCGCATGGACTGCTGTGGCATGACACCTCGCAGAATCACACCGAGCAGCCGCGCGTGGCCCTTTTAATCAATTATGGCCTGAAGGTGATTCGGCCGCTGCATTCGAATCTTGCGGAAGTTCCGCCTGCCGTGCTGGAACGCGCGACGCCGAAACTGCGTCAGTTGCTGGGCCTGGAATTCAACAGCTCGCTCGCTCGCGATATAGCTAGAAATGGATTGTACTGAGACGAATCGGGATTTAATTCACTACAGTGTCGAAATATGCGGTCTCGATTTTGTTGGCGCGTTTGAACTGTAGAAAAATCCGGTAGTGACCCGGTTTGGGAAAACCGTAGGGCATCGACAGCTCTGGTGAGAGACTTGGTGCGCTGCTCGCGCCCGCGTTCATGTTCATGTCGGCCATATTCATGCCCGTCATGTTCATGCCGGCCATCGAATCGGGCGCACCACCCGAGTTGGAGCTGACCATCATCAGTGAGGCCATCGGAACTGAGCCTGATGGGTGGATGTGGGCGAACACCTGCAGGTCGCTGCTGACTATCTCGGCGTGCGCCGCCATTCCCATGTATGGCTTCACGTCGGTTGCCGGCTTGCCATTCTGATCCTGCACTTCGAAGCGGAGAAACATCGGCGCATTGGCGCGAAGCGGCGTGTTGGCGCGATGCCACACGACGCGCGTGCCGTCACTGAGGACATCGACGGCGGACTCTGATGACGGCGCTAGCGGAGACGCTTCGCCGCCGCAGTCGTCACCGGCCAGCGGAGTGCCGCTTATCTGTGGCAAGTCGATCGAGCCGATCAGCGTCCATGGAAATCCGGATTGGTCCACGATATCCGCGAACACAGAGTAGTTGCCCGCGTCGAGTGACGGCAGCGCGTCGACGAACGAGCCGTCGGGCTGGCGCGCGGGATGCAAATGCCAGATGCGGTCGAGCGCGGGCGTGCGCACGAGGAACAGATGCATCAGATGGCCGTGGTCGGGGACGATACCGTCCATGACTTTGTACCGCAGCCACGCCTTGTCCTCGGGCGACGGACGAATCGCGAGGCGATTGCCATCGACAAGGGTCAGCGCGAGTTTCGGCGGCTTGAACAGCCTGGTAATCCTCGCGTAGTTCTGCGCGTCGGCATTCCACCACGCGAGCGCGAGATAGAAGATCGCAGCGACGATGACTCCCATGATCGCCATCGCGCGCCATCCGCGCCGCTTGAGCTCGGGCGTAACGGGCGCGCCGGGAGCGAGGCGCGATTCGCGGGCGGCAGCGCCGACGATCGAAATCGCGCCGACTGCCAGCGCGATCGCAAGCGTCAACAG
>JBAWCX010000272.1:0-8084 GCA_049590495.1 Binatus sp. (SeqCode) | reverse complement strand
TTGTTAAAGATGGCGCCGCCGTCCCCGCCGCTGCCGGTGGTCTGGTTGCCCGACAACGTGCTGTTGGCGACGGTCAGCGTGCCGTTGTTAAAAATGGCGCCGCCTTCACCGTTGTCGCTGCCGTTGGTCTGGTTGCCCGACAACGTGCTGTTGGCGACGGTCAGCGTGCCGTTGTTCAAGATGCCGCCGCCCCGAGCGTTGCTGACGCCGGTCACGCTGCCGTCCCTCATGGTCAGAAATCGCAGGTTGAGGGTCGCGCCTGGGTTCACCACCATCAGTTGCACCTCAGTGCCGCCGCTGCCGCCGCTGATCGTGATTCCCGGCGAGGTGGTCGAGCCGGTGATAGTCAGCGTGTTGGCGATTGCGGGCAGAGTGCCACCAATGCTGTTGTTCAGCGTGATCGTGCCCCCCACGAAACTGAACCTGATGGTGTCGGTGCCGGTCCCGGCGGCGCAGTTGCTCGTCGTAGTCTTTGTGTTGGCGGCGATAATTGCGGCGCGCAGCGAGCAGGTGCCCGCCGCTCCGGTTGGGTCCGCCAGCGTAGTGACCGTAATCGTGGCTGCCCGCGCCAACCCCGGCATCGCCACGAACACAAATGTCAGCGCAATCGCCGCGAGCGCAAAGCGCCGCTTTCGATCTGGCATCGATCTCTCCCCCACGGCGCATGCGGCCGCATCGGCAAATTTTCAGCAGGAAGCTAACTCAAGCTGGTCCGACCGAGTCTCCTACCGCGTCAACCTACTGTCAAATCGCAGAGTAGAGGCGGGTACTTCGAGACATGCGGCGCGTCAGACAGTTGCGGCGCAATCGGTCGCCCACCCTGACCCTGCCCCCACGAACGGGGGAGGGAAGCGGAACGGAGTGCGGCCCAATCCGCGTATCCGCGCCGATCACCTCGAACGCTGACCGTTTGCCTCGCTGAGCAAGCCGCCGCTCGGCTGTGGCGATTGCCCGCTTTTTTCGCCGCTCCCTAAAATAATCAGTAGGTCTGTTACCACCCGAGCGAGGTTTTCCGTGAATTTTTGCAGGTCGGAGATGCGGCTTCGCCGCGTCATAACTCATAGTAGGAATTTATGACCAGTAGCTTCCGTCGTATCGCTATAACTGATAGTAGAGTTTCATGACCAGAGGGCGCACCTCGACGAGACTACTCTGCGCCGCCACCGCTGTCATGGCCTGCGCGCTCGCGATGGGCCACGCGACAGCGGCCGGTCCGGTCGCGCTGCGCGGCAATCATCCGGTGGAAGCGGCGGCGCTCACGACGGGATTGCGCGCGGAGCGCACGATGCCGCTGGAGCTCACGGTCGTTCTCGGTCTTCGCAACCAGGCCGCCCTCGAGCAGTTGCTCGCCGATCAGCAAAATCCAGCCTCGCCCCGGTACCATCAGTGGCTCACGCCGAATACATTCGCCAGCCGTTTCGGACCGACCCAGGAAAAGATCGCCCAGGTTACGGACTGGCTCAAAGGGGAGGGCTTCGAGGTCACTTCGGTCAATCGCATCGGGCGCACGATTGAGGCGCGGGGCGACGCCGAGACGGCAGAGCGCGCTTTTTCCACAACGCTAATGAGTGACGGCGCGTCATTTGCAAACACGACGGATCCCGTCATCCCCGCAGATTTTGACGGCGTGGTCGTTTCAATCATGGGTCTGGACAACGTGCACGCCGCAATGCCCGCCGGATTGCGTCGAAGCGCGCCGCCGCAATCGAACGCGCAGAGTAAAGCGGAGACCCTTGCGCTCGCCGACGTTACCGGCGCCAGCCCCGAGTACGCTTCGCAGATGCCCGGAGTTACCGAGGGAAATGCGACTGCGTTCGGGCCAAAGGACGTGGAGACTTTTTACGACGAGACGTCACTCCTCAACGCAGGAAACACCGGCACGCCCGCGCCGGATTGCATCGCGATGGCTGAAGCCTCCGACTACCTGCCTTCGGCGGTAACCTTGTACGACAGCACCTTCGGCCTCTCGCCCGCGGCTATCACGCCGGTCTACCCGGGCGGCGGTTCGCCGGGCATCAACAGCAATGAAGTCGAGACACTGCTGGATATCGAATACGCCCATGCGATCGCGCCGGGCACTCCGATCCATTCGTACATGAGCAACGATCTTTATACCGCGATTCAGGATACGGTGACCGATAACGCTTGCGGCGCGATCAACATCAGCTTCATCTTCTGCGGCTCGCCGTCGAGCTTTTATACCGGTCTCGATTCGCTGTTCGCACAGGCCGCCTCGCAGGGACAGTCGGTCTTCGTCGCCACGGGCGATTGGGGCGCGGCCGGATTGCAGTACTCCGCGGCGAGCAACACCTGTGTGCCGGGTACATCCAGGAATCCGAGCGAGGTAGCGGCCAGTCCTCACGTCACCGCGGTGGGCGGCACGACTTTCAATGCGCTGTTCGATTCATCCGGCAATGACATCAGCGTGGTCGGAGTCGCCGCGGACGGAATCGAGAGCGGATGGGACGACAGCGGCGGCGGCGCGAGCGCAATCTTCAAGAAGCCCGCCTGGCAGACCGGACCGGGAGTGCCGGCCGACAACGCGCGCGACATTCCCGATGTCGCAATCATGGCATGGGCGCCGTATGTGTTCATCGGCGCCGACGTGAGCGGAGCGGCACAGATCCAGTGCTGCTGGGGCGGCACGAGTCTCGCGTCTCCGCTGTGGGCCGGCTATTCGAGAGTGCTGGCCGCGGCCTCGGGCAAGGCCCGTCTCGGTCTCCTCAACCCTGCAATCTACAGCCTCGCCAAGGCCGGGCTGGCAAACGGCGACGAGGATGTAGTCAGCGGAAACAACACATTCAACGGTGTGACGGGCTTCGCGGCAGGCCCCGGATACGATCAGGTTACGGGCCTGGGCAGCGTGGACATGCAGGAATTTGCGAACGCATTCGCTCCATCGAGTCCGAAGCCAACTGCGACAGCGACGGCGACGCGGACCGCCACTTCGACGGCGACAGCCACAGCAACTCAAACCGCGACTGCGACCAGGACTGCAACGCCGACTGCAACCGCAACCGCGACGATGACTCGTACCCCGACCGCAACCGCAAGCTCGACGGTAACCCCGACTGCGACAGTCACGAGGACGGCGACGGCAACCTCAACTGCGACAGACGCGGCACCAACAGCAACTCGAACCGCGACAGCAACCGCCACTCCTGCGACGGCAACAGCCACGCCAACCGTGACCTCAACCGCAACTGCGACCGCGAGTGCGACCGCTACTGAAACCGCGACTGCGACACCAACGGCAACGCCGACCGCGACGCCGGTCCTTTCGCCGCTGATGTTCGGGCCCGCCAAGGTGAAGTTCGGAAAGGTCAGGCCCGGAGCGGCCAGCAACGTGCAGACGGTTACGCTGTCAGTGCCGAACAAGCGCAACTCGGCACCAATCACCCTCGCGGGATGGAATTTGGCGGCCGACTTCTCGATCTCGCCGGCACAGACAACTTGCGCCCCGTCCATGACGCTGAGACCGGGCGAGAAATGCACTATAGGCCTGACGTTCAAGCCTGCCGCGGCCGGCACGCAGACGGGCGATCTCACGATTCAGGACAACGCGAGCAATAACCGGCAGGTGATTCGGCTCAAGGGAATCGGAAAGTAACGCGCGCGCGGCGGGTCGCGGCGCGCTTCAACGCCTCAGCCATTCGACGATCTTCTGGTGAATGCCGACCGGGTCGGCCGCCTGAAACGCGTGCCCCGCGCCCGGAATTATGTACATCTCGGCCTGCGGGATTTTGCTCTTGATGAGTTTCGCGTTCTCGGGCAGCACCAGCACATCCTTGTCGCCATGCACGATGAGCACCGGACACTTGATTTGCCCGAGCCGATCGTAGGCGTTGAACTGCTGGATACCCGCCATCGCGCGATCCGCGGTCTCCGGCGGCGTCGGCGGTAGCATCTTTGCACCCGCGACCATCATCTGTTTGATCTCGGGATGCTCGGCGACGAATTCCGGCGGCATGATCGCCGGCAGCAGGATGTCGAAGCCCTTCTCGGGATCGGTCGCCATGATTTTGTTCGCGGTCATCAGTCTTTCGAGAATATCCGGCGACGCCATCTTCGCCGTTGTGCCTCCGGCCATCGTGCATCCAAGCACGACCTTGCTGACCTGCTCGGGATGTCTCAGCACGAGTTCCTGCGCGATCATCCCGCCCATCGAGACGCCGAACACTTTCGCTTTTGCGATTCCGAGCGCGCGCAGCAGGTTGCTCGCGTCGTCGGCCATGCCCTCGACGGTGTAGATGCCGTCGGGCTTGTCGCTGAGTCCGGTCCCGCGATTGTCAAAGTAGATGGACTTGAAGCCGGTGAAGAACGGCAGCGACGGAATCCATCCGGCGCCTGACATTCCGAATCCCATGATCAGCAGCAACGGCTCGCCGTCGCCGTAAGTGTCGTAGTTGAGGTTGATGTTACCGGCTTTGATCGATGGCATCGCGGAAATTTCCTCCCGGTTGAAAATCAAAAACAAAAACGGACGCGGCTCATTGCCGAGCTGCGTCCGTAATGCGCAGAACCAAATCCTTCTTCCAGTGACGCGGATTTACTTTTGCGTCGCGACTAAGATCGTCCGACGCGCTCCGCCTGGTACAAATTCCAGATCCTCTATCAGGCGAGCTTCAGGATGCTCTCGGGATGCTGTTCGTTGGGATCGACGCCGGGTTCCATCGTGTAGATGACCGACTTGTCGACCACCAGCTGTCCGTCGTCGCCAACGTAGATCTTGAATCGATCCATCGGGCGGGGCGCCGGCCCTTCGAAGTTCAGCCCGCTGATGTAATAGCCCGAGCCGTGGCAGGGGCACTTGAACTTCTGTTCCGTCTTCAGCCATCGCGGCGTGCATCCCAGATGAGTGCATTTGGCGAAGATCGCGTAGAAACCAGCCTTGGTGCGAATGATCCAGGTGCGGAAATCCTGCTTATACTTTTCGCTGACTTCGCCAACCACGTAGTCGTCCGGCAAGCCGGCCTTGAACTTCGACGGCGGTAGAAACAGCACGCGCGGAAACGCCGAGCGAACGGCAGCGAGCAGGCCGATCAGCGAGAAAGCGCCGAAGCCAGCCCATCCGAGCACGCCCAGAAAATCGCGACGGCTCCACAAGGTGCCGAGCTCGGACTTTTCCTTGTCACGTTTGGCGCGTTCTTTAGCCTGCTCGTCTTCGCGCCACTTCTTGAGTTCGGCGGGATCGGTCGGAGCCTTCTCTTTGAGTGCAACAGCCATCTAGGTGACGCAACCTCCCAGCTTGGGACGAGCGACATTAGCTCATCCACATCAGATTGGACGTATCCGATTAGCGGAAATTCTATTACCCAAAGATACGCAACATTCAAGGGCGAAGATAACCCCGGAATTGCGTCAACAATGATGTATCACGGCGAGACGCGAAAATTCAGTGAAGCGCGGGCTGACTGCTGCTCGAAGCAGGCGGCGCATCCGACGTCCACGGCGCCGCCGGCTTGATCACAGTGGCGTTAGTCGTCAGGGGCTTTCGCGTCGGAGACCAATCCTGCGGTGCACTGTCCGCCGCCCCGGATTCCACCGTGTTGTCGGGAATGATGGGAACCGGCGGCGGTGGCGACGTGTCGTTGCCGCCTACCGGTCTGAACACCGGCGCTGCCGGACTGTCGTTCGCGAGGTAGTGAAATGGACGCGACACCAGCCATTCGAGGCCGTATCCAATTGGATAGAGCACGTCAGCGAGAATCGCGAGCGGCTGCGAATCCTCGTCGTGATATTCCTTGGGATCCTGCCGATCGTTGTCGTTGTACTGGGCCCGCGAAGTTGTCGGCATTGCGAGCCAAAGCGCGGCAGCCAAAATAATTGCAACTCGGCGCATGCCCTCAACTTTGCGTGATAGACCGCCGTCGTGTCAACACGTCGCGATCGCTCGCCGCCGCGCTCCTTGCAGGCGGGTTCCCGTGCCGCATCGTTCTTGCCTTGGCACCCATGCAGGCGCAATTGTAAACGCGATGACGACATCCGCGATGCGCCCCGTCCGTGCATGCTTGCGAATTTCCGCCGCTGCGCCATTCATTTTTCTAGTCGCGCTCGCGTCGATTGCGCATGGCGCGCCGCCGGGTACGATTACCTACGTCGGCACCGATTCCAACATCTACTACTGCGATACCAGGTGCGCGGAGCCCAAATGCATCACGTGCAAGACCGCCGCGATTCACGTCCGGCGCGACGATGCGATCGGGCAGGTCGCGTTCACCGACGCCGCTCCCGACGCGGGTCCTGCCGCCTCCGTCAGCGAGTACGGATGGCCGACGTTCTCGCCTGACGGCAAGCGCATTGCCTATTCGGCCGAGACTCACAAGCGAGCCGAAGATTCGTTCGCGGTCTGGGTCTACGATCTCGCGCGCAGCCAGGCCACGCTGATCTTCGAGAGCCGCACCGAGCGCATCGTCTACCTGGTGTGGACGCCAGACGCGCAGCATCTTTCATTTCTGCTCGGCGACCCGCGCGGACTCAGCCTGGTGCTCGCCGAGGTGAAGGAATCGACGCCGGTCAGAATCGTCACCACCGGGATGCCGCTGTACTTCGACTGGGGCATTCAGCCCGGCGAAGTTGCGCTGCACACTCTCGCCCTCGACCCGGATCACACCGAGCAGGTTTCGCTGATGAGCCTGACGCCCACCAGCCAGAGCGTCGTGAAAGTGCTCTCGAGTGGACGCACGCCGTTCAAGACTCCCGCCTGGTCGCCCGACGGGAGGCATCTCGCCTACGTCGAGAACTACCACGCCGAGTCGAACATCGTAGTCGCCGACGCGGACGCCACTCATCCGCGCTCCGTCGTGAGCTTGCCGGTGGGCGAGAACAGCCTGGTGTGGGCGCCCGACTCAGCGCATCTGGCGTACGCGACGGCGATCACGCCGCAGGATCCGACTTATCACGGGATCAAGCTGGTCGACATCGCGAGCGCGACTTCGAAATGGCTGACCAAGGACGACGTTGCGGCATTTTTCTTCGCGCCCGACTCGCGTCACGTGGCGTACATCGGCGTCCCGGAAGACAAGCCGTACTACACCTGGTCGGTCGTGGACGTTAAGACCGGCGCCGCAAAAACGCTCGGCAACTTTCTCGCGACGCAGGACGAATCGACCGCCTACCGCTATTTCGATCAGCTCGCCATCTCGCACACCATCTGGTCGCCCGATTCATCGTCATTCATATACGCGGGCGTGCACCTGGAGGGATCGCCCGAGCATGCGCTCGGAATCGCGCCGCCGCCGTCGGCGTGGATCGTACCGATCGACGGCAGCAAGCCGCACGCGATCTCAAACGCAGTGCTCGCTTTCTTCTCCCCGGCAAAGTAGGGCGGTCGTTCGGTAGCCGAAGAGCGTATGGACAAGCTCGAACGAATTGGCCATCTTATTGTCGAGGCGCGATCGAAGGCCAGGTTTTTAGCGAGGTTCGCACTCAAACCACAACTCAGAGTAAAGGCCGCAGATCTAATGAAACGTGTAAACGGGAGCCATCAGAAGCTTCAGACTTTGAGCCGAGCCTCTCAGGGAAACGGAAAGGGGCTGGATCAGGCGAAGCTCGATAGTGCCCTAGACGATTTGATCAAAACGTTTGAGGACGTCAACAGGAAGCTCGACGAATTGATTGCCGAGGCCAAGGGATAGCTCTCTCGGAAAATCCACTCCTCACGCTTTCAACTCTTCCGACACACGTAGATCGCCGCCGGCTGGCCGAGCACCGACACGCGAATAATTTTGCTCGGCGCGATCTTGCGGATGCGCTCGAGGTCGCGCATCAGCCGCCACTCCGCCGTCAGCAGCACCATGACGCCGCCGCTTTTGAGCACGCGCGCGAACTCCTTGAACCATAGCGGATACAGTTTTCGATTCTCGCCATGCGATCCGTAGCGCAATCCCCACGGCAGGTTGGTGACGATTTTATTTACGCTCGCGTCGCCGAGCGGAAGCGCGCCAGCGTCCCAGTTTTCGAGCTGGATAGGCTTGTAGCGCGCGCCGACGTTGACGCGCGCCGCCGCCAGCGCGGCGGCATCGCGATCGCTGCCCAGCAGCATCGCATACCGCGCCAGATGCGCCCGCTCGATCAGGATCGTG
>JBAWCX010000271.1:0-9920 GCA_049590495.1 Binatus sp. (SeqCode) | reverse complement strand
GGATTGCACTACTCACTTCGTCGAGTTGTGAAACACGTTCAGGGCCGAACCCGCACGGAACCACGCGTTTTGTCTTTTGCTGAATGAGTGATCGAGTGAAAGAGATTCCGAAGTACCGTCGGCATGCGCGATCCGGCACTCGACAGGCTTCTCGGGCTCCATCTCGGCCAGACCCAGCAGGCTGATGCGATCGTCTTCGCGGATTCGATCGTAGTCCTCCTCGTCGCGAAAGGTGAGCGCGAGCAGGCCCTGTTTCTTCAGATTGGATTCGTGGATACGCGCGAAGCTGCGCGCAATCACGGCGGCTCCGCCCAGCAGTCGCGGCGACAGCGCCGCATGCTCGCGGCTGCTCCCCTCGCCATAGTTGCGATCGCCGATAACGATCCATCTGATGCCCCGCGATCGATATTCCCGCGCAATCTTCGCGATTGCCTGAGCGGCGCGACCGGTCACGACATTCCTTCCCTTGCCGGCTTCCCCGCTGAAAGCGTTAACCGCGCCCATGAACATGTTGTCGCTGAATTTGTCCAGATGCCCCCGGTAGCGAAGCCAGAATCCCGCCGGCGAGATTTGATCGGTGGTGGTTTTCCCTTTGGTCTTAATCAGGATCGGCAGGTCGAGGAGATCGCGGCCGTCCCAATCCGGCCACGGATGCATCAACTGTAGTCGCTCGCTGCCGGGTTTCACCGCCAGCTTCACTCGTGTTCCATCTTCGCGAGGCGCCTCGTACGCGGCGCGGCCCCGATCGAAGGTGATGGCAGGCACTTCTGGCGCAGGCCTCGGAGGTTCGAGGTGAAACGGGTTGCCATCGGCGCCGACAAGTGAATCGGTCAGCGGATTGAAGGAGAGCCGACCGGCCAGCGCGAACGCGGTAACGATTTCAGGACTCGCGATGAAGTTCATCGTCGTCGCGTTGCCATCATTGCGTCCGGGAAAATTGCGATTGTAGGACGTGACGATCGTGCTCGACGCTTCAGCCGCACTCCTTTGCCATTGTCCGATGCATGGGCCGCAGGCGTTGGCGAGCACGGTTCCGCCGATCTCCTTCAGCGACCGCATCTGCCCGTCCCGCTCAATCGTCGCACGGATCTGCTCGGAGCCCGGCGTGATCATGAACGGCACTATCGACTTACATCCGTGAGCTCTAGCCTGCTTTGCCACGTCGGCGGCGCGGCACATGTCCTCGTAGGAGGAGTTCGTGCAACTGCCGATAAGCGCCGCGGAGATTTTATCGCGGAACGAATTGTTCGGTTCGGAAAGCTCGGCGGCAAACTTCGAAAGCGGCCGCACCCGGTCGGGTGAATGTGGTCCGGCGATGTGCGGCTCGAGCTTCGAGAGATCGATCTCGAGGACGCGATCGTAGTGCCGTTCAGGATTGGCCTCGGCCTCCGGATCGGGTTCCAGGAGGCGCTGGTAGCGCTGGACGAGCGGAACGAGATCGCCGCGGCCCGTCGCCTTCAGGTATTCGCACATCTTTGCGTCGGCGGGAAAGATCGACGTAGTCGCGCCGAGCTCAGCGCCCATGTTGGCGATCGTCGCCTTGCCGGTGGCGCTGATCGTGCGCGCTCCAGGTCCGATGTATTCGAGGATCGAGTTGGTGCCTCCCGCCACCGTGAGTTTTCCGGCGACATAGAGGATGACGTCCTTCGGCGCCGTCCAGCCGCTTAGCTTCCCGGTGAGAACGACGGCGATGCGCCTGGGATAAAGCACTTCCCAGGGCAGGCCCGCGATTGCTTCCACCGCGTCCGCGCCTCCGACGCCAACCGCGCAGGCGCCGAGACCGCCCGCGTTGGGCGTGTGCGAGTCGGTGCCGATAATCAGCTCGCCTGGAAATGCGTAATTCTCCAGTACCACTTGATGGATAATCCCGGCCCCGGGTCCCCAGAATCCCGCGCCGTATCTTGCCGCCGCCGAGCGCAAGAACTCGTAGATTTCCTGATTTTCGTCGAGCGACGCGCGTAGGTCCGCCGCCCCGTCAACCCGCGCCCGGATGAGATGGTCGCAGTGAATAGTGGTCGGCACCGTGACCTGGTCCCGCTGCGTCTGCATGAACTGCAGCATTCCGGTTTGACCGAGCACATCCTGGAAGACCACGCGGTCGGGCCGCAGTTGGATGAAGCTTTTGCCGGGCTCCAGGCACTCAAACTCCGCGTCGTCGAGATGTCCAAGCAAAACTTTTTCGGAGAGTGTGAGGGGCCGCGCCAATCGGCGCCGCACGATCTCGATATTCCGCGACAGTGTCGCATACACGCGTGCTGCCATTTCCGGCGTCGATTCGATCGTGATCATTGATGTCTCCTCCTTGTTTTTCCTATCTTGCTAACCTCCATCGCTCCAGTAAAATGAATTTATATCGTTAATTAATGCATTTGCCTCATGAAAATCGACACGCTCGGGCTACAAGCCTTCGTAGCAATCGCCGAACAAGCCAGCTTTCAGAAGGCTGCCGATACCCTGTACATCACTCAGACCGCGCTGACGCGCCGTCTGCAGAATCTCGAGGCACTGCTCGGCGTCAAGCTCATCGAGCGGACGACGCGCTCGGTCGCGATGACCCAGCTCGGCAGCGACTTTCTTCCGCAGGCGCGGCGCTTGCTCTCAGACCTCGAGAACGCGCTGACTGAGATCCAGAAGACCGGCCGCGCGCAACGTGGCGACGTATCGATCGCATGCGTGCCGACGGTGGGCGTGCAGTACCTCCCGCGTATCATCCAGGAGTACGCCGGACGCTATCCGCAGAACCGGATCAAAATCCTTGATCACGCTTCGTCGGGGGTGGCGAATGCAGTGCTGCGCCGCGAAGCCGAATTCGGAATCAATATCGGCGGCCCTCATCATCCCGAGTTGACCAGCGTGCCGTTGCTGCGGGACCGCTTCGTAGTCATCTGCCGCGACGATCATTCGCTCGCGAAGCGCAGGACCGTATCCTGGAAGCAGTTGGCCGGCTATCCGTTGATCTTCGCGGGCGAGGTCAGCGGCAATCGACCACTCCTCGATGCTGCCCTGGGAACGTCGAACGTTCCGCTCCAGTCTCACTATGAAGTCCAGCGCAGCTCGACTGCAGTTGGCCTGGTCGCGCAGGGCGTGGCCGCCGCGGTGGTGCCGAGCCTCGCGATCCAGAAAGGCGCGTATCCGGCGATCAAGGTCGTCGCGCTGGGCGAGCCGCCGGTCTCACGCACAATCGTCCTCGTGTCGCGCAAAACAGCGCACTTATCGCCGGCAGCGCAGGCGCTCTACGACATGATAGGTAGACAGGCTCACGACCCGAGAGCTATCGCGGGATAGTAGATTCCTTCCTGCTGTCGTACCCACCATGCGCCTGTGGCTTCTTTTTCTTGAGGGGTGGAATAGCGATAGTCGTACAGCAAGGCTCTCACGTAGTGAGGCGGTTTGTCAGGAAAGGGATTTGTGCCGAGCAGGGCAGTGACCTCTGGCGAGTTTTCCAGCAACCGCTGCAAGAACCGCGGAAACCACGGATTTCCCGACGCCGTCCCCAGCGCGGCAAACCACATCTGCCAGTCAAGGCGCGGCTGATGCGGAAAGTTCCACAGCGGTCGCCGCATGACGTCGCCCGGCTTGTACTTGAACCCATATTCGCGCCAGTTAACGCCATCATCCGAGCCCTCGACGATGATTTCCGGCAGCGTGGTAGTCATCACGGCAAACAG
The DNA here is from genome assembly GCA_049590495.1 of Binatus sp. (SeqCode). Taxonomy (GTDB): domain Bacteria; phylum Desulfobacterota; class Binatia; order Binatales; family Binataceae; genus Binatus. The sequence continues at coordinate 6,252 of JBAWCX010000271.1, read as the reverse complement.
ACCGTAGGTATTGACGATACGCATGGGCGCAACTTCATCAATGATCCACGCGGCCGGGATGGAGATTCGGCCGGTGAACACCGCATGAAGCTGTGCAAAGCCGACGAACACAATCAACATCGCGAACGCTGCGACAACAAAAGAAGTGATTTTACCGGGCTTGATATGTCGGACGTGGTGTTGAACAAATCCGGTCAAGCGATTCGGAAGAACCTTGCGCAGTGCCGCGTCGTCAAACAGTACCAGGCACAAGGCCATAGTGAGGAGATTAAAAAAAGTGTAGTTGCCGGTGAGCAGGATTATCACTTGCAGAAACAGAAACCCGAATCCCGCGACGAACCGCAGACGTCGCGGAAAGAAAATTAAAACCGGCAGTCCTATTTCAATGATAAGGGTGGCCAGTGTCGACGCTATGAGTACCGCGTGTGGCAAGTGATGCGCGTACCATGCCAGCAGCGTTGGCAGCGGCTCGGTCTGAAAATAATAGGAGAGCGCCGAAAGGTTAGCCCATGTCGCATCACCGCTCAGCAGTTTGACCGCACCTGAGAGAAGCATGAAGCGGAACAGCAGCCAGCGCAGCAGCCATATGCCCGGCCTTGTCGCCATGCTTAGAAGAAGCGCGAGGAAACCGGATTCGAGCAAGAGCAGATCCCACTGAAAGCCCATGAACTCCTGGCCCGCGTAAAAGAGCGAAAGATAAAGCACGTAGAGAAGAAACAGGCTGATGCGGGGCAGAACGTCGATAATCAGGAGCACCGACAGCGCCGCTCCGACCCAGCATGCGGCCTGAATAGCGAAATCGCTTTGGCTCAGCCAGAACACCATTGGAACCCGCCAATAGCCTGTCGAGCCGACTTGGCTCCGGACGGCGTCGGCGAATTCGGATAGCGGCAAGATTCCGTGGCTGCCGATCAATCCCAACGCCTGCATGCCAAATGAAATAAAGGCAATGAGATAGATCAGGCCCATGGCTCTTAGAAAAAGCCACGAAACCAGATCGTAACACGGCGGTTCATGATCGCGCCCCCATAACCACAGCGTCGGGCGGTAAAACGCGGAGCGATGCGAAGCGACAAAGGCGTACACGCCCTCGGCGATTGCGGCAAAACCGGGAGCACGTCGATAGAGGGTCAGCCAGAAGCCCTTGCCGCTTGCATGACTCAAAGTAAGCAGAGCGGCTTCCGCACCGCTCGCGATTTTCCCGTCGGGCGCTATGTATTGGACAGCACGCTGGAACGCGGTCACAGGAATTTCCGGATATTGTGCGGCGACTTCCTGGTACGGCGCATAGGTAACGCGATCGCCGGTGAGTTTCTGCCAATAGCGCACCCAGTAGATGCAGAACCCGCAATCACCGTCATAGATCAAAAGCGGCTGGCGCAGGACCGTGTTCGTTGTTTGCATAACGCCAGACTACGGCTGAAGACCAAAAGAAGGTCGCGGCCGAAATTTATCCCGAGGGGGATCTTTAGATTCTACGCAACGACCCGTCAATTGCGTGAGCCGCCTTCCGACCGAAACCGCACGATGTGATACTACAGGGGACCGACGGCGGCGCCCGCCATGGAGTTTCAGGGCGTCCCGCGAGCGAGGATTTGTGCAAATGACCTCCGGTTACGCCATTGCCAATGCCTTTCTGCTGGTCTACGCGGGCTTGTTTCCGATCGTAAACCCTATTGGCGGCGCGCCGATTTTCCTTGGCTTGACTGGACACTGTACCGATGAGGAACGCAACGCACTTGCGCTGGGCGTGACGATCAACAGCTTCTTCCTGCTGCTCGGCTCGCTGCTGGTAGGCTCGTACGTGCTCGAGTTCTTCGGTATCACGCTGCCAATCGTGCGCGTCGCCGGTGGGTTGATTGTGACAGCAACTGGCTGGAATCTTCTCCAGGCGAGATACGATGCCGACGACGAACGTGCCGCCCACAAACCGGTAATACCGACTGATGCGTTTTATCCCCTGACCATGCCGATCACCGTCGGCCCGGGATCGATTGCAGTGGCTATAACACTCGGCAGCCAGCGGCCGCGGGTGCCGGTGACCCAGCTCGCTGTCCTCGGCGCCGCGGCCGTCGCCGGCGTTATCGCGACTGCGGCGACCATATACGTGTGCTACCGATTTGCCGAGAGTACCGTGGGCGCGCTCGGACCGCGGGGCACCAACGTGTTGGTGCGGCTGTCAGCCTTCATCCTGTTCTGCATCGGCATCGAAATTATATGGAGCGGTTATAGCGCCCTCGCGCACATTGCCGGCTAGCCGCTAAACTCGTCGCGTATGTTCGTTGGAGGAATCGGATGTCACTTCACAGAAAACATGACCGCGGCCGAAAGAGCGTGGACGTTAGCGATGCTTCCGGCGATCCTTCGCTGTCGGTACCAAAGCATCAAATCCCCCGCGAGGAGCGTTCGGCGCGAACCGCTTACGGACTCGTCCACGACGAGCTGCTGCTCGATGGGAACTCGCGGCAAAACCTCGCGACCTTCTGCACGACGTGGATGGAGCCCGAGGTGCAGGCGTTGATGGCGGAGTGCATCGACAAGAATATGTGCGACAAGGACGAGTATCCGCAGACCGCCGAGATCGAGGCTCGCTGCGTTCATATCCTGGCCGATCTGTGGAATTCCCCCGACGGTGCAAACGCTATCGGCTGTTCCACCACCGGCTCCAGCGAAGCGGCGATGCTCGGCGGGCTGGCAGCGAAATGGCGCTGGAGAGCCAGGATGCGCGCGCAAGGCAAGCCTGCTGACAGGCCCAATCTGGTTTGCGGGCCGGTACAAGTCTGCTGGCACAAGTTCGGGCGTTACTTCGATGTCGAGGTCCGCGAGGTTCCCGTCGAAGGCGAGCGTTTGCTGATGGGACCGGAACAGGCGCTGGCTCGCTGTGACGAAAACACCATCATGGTCGTGCCCACGCTCGGGGTGACGACCTGTTGCCAGTACGAGCCGGTTCACGCCATCGCGCAGGCCCTGGACAATCTGCAAAAGAACAGCGGACTCGACATTCCAATACATGTCGATGCCGCCAGCGGCGGTTTTCTTGCTCCGTTTTGCGACCCCGACCTCGTTTGGGATTTCCGCCTGCCGCGAGTCAAGTCGATCAACACTTCAGGGCACAAGTTTGGCCTTGCTCCGCTTGGGGTTGGATGGGTGATATGGCGCGATCATGCGGACCTGCCGGAAGATCTGATCTTCCACGTGAACTACCTGGGCGGCGATATGCCGACCTTCGCGTTGAACTTTTCGCGCCCGGCCGGTCAAATCGTTTGCCAGTACTACAACTTTATTCGGCTGGGTTTCGAAGGCTACCGGAAGATTCAGAACGCCTGTTACCATACCGCTCGGCACCTGGCGGCTGAGATCGGCAAGATGGGGCCATTCCGCGTCATCCACGACGGGCACGGCGGACTTCCCGCAGTTTGCTGGATGCTCAAAGAGGGGACCGACTATGGCTTCACTCTGTACGATCTTTCCGATCGGCTCCGTGGGCGCGGATGGCAGGTTCCGGCTTACTCGATGCCGCCGAAGCGGGAGGATCTCGTAGTCCAGCGGATCCTGGTCCGCCACGGCGTGAGCCGCGATCTGGGTGACCTGCTACTGGAAGATATGCGCCGTTCGCTGGCGCTTCTCGAAAAGCATCCCATCTCGCGGCCGCTGACCGAAACAGAGGCGGGTGGGTACAATCACAACTGAAGTTGGGTGATCGACAAGTTCTTTTCAGGAGCTCTGCTTTGCCTGGACGGCGCGAAACGGATTGGTTGCCGCTCGACCGTCCAGGCGATCGCTATCAAAGTCCGAAGAAGAGACCCATGCCTTCACCCGGTGGCGGACCGCAGTCGTAGTCGTAATACGGCCCGTAGCACGGCCCTGGCCCATAGTAGGCATACGGCTCAGGCGCCGCGTAGTAGTCCGGTCCGGGTGCGTAGTAGCCACCGCCCCAATGGTGGCCGTCCCAATGACCGCCGCCCCAATGATGGCCGCCACCGTGATAGCCGCCGCCGTGGCCACCACCGTGCCCACCGCCATGACGCGCGGCCAGCGCCGAGCTTACGGGGAACGCGCAGAGCAGGCCGCCGAATGCGAGCGCCGTCGCGATCCTGGCAAATCTCTTGAACGTGGACCGCGGCGAGTCGTTGCTATGTGTATTCGAGGTTTTCATGATGACCCTCCATCGCCGCTGCGATTCGCGGTTCATTAGCTCGCTTTACTGACCTCTTTTTTTGCCTCAGTGCGGGCGCGGACCCGGAACATGGCGTCCGCTGTCTTCTTCTGCGCATCCGACAGGCTGCTATAAAGGTTCTCGAAAGCCGGGACGAATTTCTTCATTCCGTTTTCATGTGCCTCGATCACCGCCGAGTAGGATTTGACGACGTCGACAGCGTTCATCGACGATGCGTCGGCGGCGCGCTGCTTTTCGACGTCCGCCATTGCCTGCGCGTTGTCGCGCATCACCTGGGTAAGGGCATCCCACTGAGCCTTTTGAGCTTCGGTAATATGCAGCCTGCGGTGCAGTTCCTTGATACGCGCTTCGACCGTTTGAACGTGTGGAGAATCCGTCGCGGGCGCCGCCATCGCTTGCTCCGAATTAGCCTGCGCGACCATCTCGCGAGGCGCGGAGGACGCCGCAAACGAAGGACTGGCGAGAACGATAGCGCCAAGTAAGGTTGTGGCCGCGGCAGTTGCGCGTGCGGCCCGATGCGTAAACTGAATCATGATTTGTGCTCCTGAATGGTTGGCATTACCCGAACTCCCAAGCGGTCGAACTTCAACGCCCCATCGACTTTACAACGCCTGATCGATTCCACATTAGAGCAGTGCAATTTCGGGGCCTGTGCCATCCCTATGAATAACAATGGGAATTCCAAATAGATTCGCCGATGAGAGTTACAAAGACTGTGACGTTTTTACATAGTCAGCCGGTCTCTTCGCTGGTTCATATGATTAGTCGTCCAGCGACGAGCGAAACCACAAACAAGACCAGGAATACCACGAACAGAATTCGCGCGAATTCCGCTGCCGTGCCGGCGATGCCGCCAAATCCAAGTGCCGCTGCAATCACAGATATGATTAGAAAAACGAGTGCGTAGTATAGCATTACTCAGTCTCCTCGAGTTTTCATCCTGAATAAATATAGCAACTACTATGCCATGCTATACGACATACTATAGGCATTACTCTCCGATAGTATTTCCAAATAGTATTCTTAGTGAACAGTCGAAAAACGTCTCAGTGGCGAAAGGACTATGTAAGAATTTTGCTTCGCCTCGATTGTCAAAATGTCCGGCCAATTCCACTAACCGCCGCCGCCCCGCATCCTCCGGAAGTCCGGAAGCGCTAGCCGAACGGCGTTTACGCTGATGCCTCTGGCCGATGCACGATGAAGCTGTGAGGGTGTGACAGAGACGCGAATTTCGGTAACAATTACATCTGGAATACGGCCTCGGCGCCGACTTACTAAGCACAAAGTTGAGGTATGTAGCTGGAATATCGAGGAAACGCTCCTTTGTGCACGTTTGTTGCAGCTCAATGGCCAGACACCGGTGACCGAATACTCGCTGAAACCATGGCCAACGAAATACGAATTTTGATCGCCGACGATGACGTCAATACGCACCAGGAGTGGCGGGAGTCGCTGGAGGCGTGGGGCTTTCGTGGGGAGATAGCGGAGGACGGGGTGCGGGCTCTTGAGCTTATCTCGAGCTTCAACCCGCATATCCTGCTGTCGGACCTGCGGATGCCGCGCAAGGGCGGGCTCGAGCTGTTGCGCGATATCCGCGAGCTGGGAATCAGCCTGCCGACCATCATGATATCGGGACAGGGCGAAATACCCGACGCAGTCGAAGCGCTCAAGCAAGGTGCTATCGACTACCTGCGCAAGCCGGTCGACCCGACCCATCTACAGCGCGTGCTCAAGAACATCGCCGACAACATCAACATCCGCGAGGAGAACCTGAGCCTCCGCCGGCGCCTGGCCGAGGTCGGCGAGTTGGGGCCGCTGTTCGGGCGTTCGATGCCGATGCGCAAAGTGATCACGGCTATCGAGCGCCTGGCGCAATCGTCGGCGTCGGTGGTGATAACCGGAGAGAGTGGCACGGGCAAGGAGCTGGTGGCGCGCACGATTCACGAGCTGTCGCCGCGCCGCGACGCGGCCTACGTGCCGGTCAACTGCGCGGCGATTCCCGAAACTTTGATGGAGAGCGAGTTGTTCGGCCATGAGCGCGGCTCGTTCACCGGCGCCGACCGGCGCAAGGAGGG
>JBAWCX010000270.1:0-5211 GCA_049590495.1 Binatus sp. (SeqCode) | reverse complement strand
TCGTCGTCGTTCATGCCCGCGGCCGTTAATCAGCTTCGAGCACGACGATCGCCGCCGCCGCCATGCCTTCGCCGCGGCCGAGTGCGCCGAGGCCCTCGGGGCTCGACGCTTTGACGTTGACGCGTGATTGATCGGCGCTGACGCCGACTGCGGCGGCGAGCCGCTCGCGCATCGCGTCGAGATGAGGCTTCAGCTTCGGCGCCTCGGCGAAAATCGTCAGGTCGGCGTTGCCGAGCCGCCATCCTTTGTCGCTCGCGAGCTTCCAGACTGACGTCAGCAGGGCGATCGAGTCGGCGTTTTTGTACTTAGGATCGTTGTCGGGAAAATGCCGGCCGAGATCGCCCGCGCCGATCGCGCCGAGGATCGCGTTGGCGAGGGCATGCGCCGCAACATCGGCATCGGATTGGCCGCGAAGTCCCTTGTCGTGCTTGATCTCGACGCCGCCCAGCACGAGCCGGCGCCCCGCTTCGAGCGGATGAAAATCGAATCCGTTGCCTACGCGAAAACGCGTCGCCATTGCTGTAATCCTCGCGCGAGGAGCCCGGCGAGCGCATCATTTGCGCTGCGCCCGACTGCGTTGACAATCGCTATTTCAGCCGCCAAGCTTTTGCTCATCGCACTCAGGAGGATCACCCGCGATGCCCGCATTCGTTAAGAACCCGAAATTCATCATAGGCACAATCGTGGTCCTGTGGGTGGCGTACGTCATTTACGCAAACTTTCAGATCGACATGGTCACGTTCTACCTGCTGCCGTTCAACATGCTGAAACTGCAGCTCAGGCTCTCGGCGGTAATAATCGGCGCCGCGATTTTCGGGTCATTGGCGACGATCGTAATTCACTGGCTATGGGTGCGGCCCTCGAACAGTTCATCGGCCGCCTCTGCGCCCACGTCGCCATCGAGTCCAAGGAGCAGCACGGTCGCCTGAGCGCCAGCCTTCAACAGCGTTTCGGTTGACGGACCTATAAGCAGGCCGTCGGCGCGCGACAACGAACTTAAAATTCCCGAGCCCTGCCCGCCAGTCGGAGTCGCGAGGTAGCCGTCCGCGTTGCGCTCCAACTTGACGCGCACAAACTCGGTGAGGTCTTTTGAAACCTTGATGTCGACCGCGCATCGCGCCTGCACGCGCGGCAGACCCACGCGCCGCATCCCGCTCATCTTGAGGATGGCCGGGCGCGCGTACAGGTAGAAGCAGACGAGCGTCGAGACGGGATTGCCCGGCAGGCCGAAGATCGGCCGGTAGCCGACGGTGCCGAACTTCAGCGGACGCCCCGGTTTCTGCGCGACGCCATGAAAAAGCTGGCGCATCCCGAGTTCGTCGAGCGCGCCCGTGACGTGATCGAACTGGCCCACCGACACGCCGCCGGTCGACAGCACCGCATCGAAGGTCATCGCCTCGGCAAGGCGCTCGCGAATCTCACGCGCATCGTCGCGCGCCACCTTGAGGATGACGGCCTCGGCGCCGGCTTCGCGAACCGCGCCGGCCAGCGCGTAGGCGCTGGAATTGACGATCTGCGCACCGGTCGGCACCTGATCGACATCGACGAGTTCGTCGCCGGTAGCGACGATCGCGACGCGTGGCCGCCGGATGACCTCGACCATCGCGCGATTCACCGACGCCAGCATCCCAAGGTCGGCCGGCCTGAGCGCCTTGCCCGCCGACATCACGCGTTGGCCGAGGCGCAAATCCTCGCCGCGCGGCCGGATGAACGCGCCCTTCTCGGCAGCGACCAGAAATTCGACGACGTCGCCCGTGCCGCGCGTCCGCTCGACCGGAACGATCGCGTCCGCACCCTCCGCTATCGGCGCCCCGGTCATCGTGCGAACGGCCTCGCCCGCGTTCACGCGGCGGGTCGGCATCTTGCCGGCGCCAACCGTCTCGACGACGGCCAGCCTGGCCGGGCTCGCCTCGGAAGCGTTGGCAAGGTCGGCTGCGCGGACGGCGTAACCGTCCATTGCGGAATTGTCGAAGCCGGGGATGTCGCGCGACGAGCTGATATCTTCGGCGAGCACGCGGCCAAGCGCCGCGACGATTGGAACGCGCTCGATTCCGAGCGGAGCCACGTTTTCGAGAACGATTTTCAGTGCCTGGTCGGCGCTAATCATGAGGAAAAAAGGATACGCGCGTCTCCCCTCTCCCTGCTAGGGAGAGGACTAAGGTGAGGGTCCTTGTCCAGCGCGCATTTTCCGCGCGCGATTCAGGATTCCGTGTCCGACCGCAGCCGGAACTTAGAACTCGACGTGTTTGGCGTGTTCGGCGCTGGCGTGTGTATCTGAATCCACTGGAAGGCGGACGCTGTACGAACGCTCGGACGGAGGAACGACGTCGCGCAGTAAGGCCGGGTTGAGCTCATGAAGCCGCTCGAGCGTCGTCCCATGATCGAGCGCGACGCGGCTGAGCGGAGTGCCACCGCTAACCGGCAGCATCTGGTAGGCCGGCGGCTCGTCGAGCTTGATAGTCGTGATTCCGTAGCTGTTCGCATGACGCGCGATATAAGCGACCGCCATGAAGCGTCCCAGCAGCCCGCGGGTTCGCCGCGGCAGCCGATTTCCGAACTTTTCCATCCTGGGGCCGCGCAGCGACCAGTAACGGTTGATAGCGCGATCGCCGTTGTTCCACGCGACGAGCGTCATCGGCCAGTCGTCGCCCGCTTCGTCGTGCAGGGTGGCCAGGTACTCAGCCGCCGCCTTCGTCGACATCACGGGGTCGCGGCGCTCATCGACGTAGTCGTCGATGCGCAGGCCAAAGCGCTTCGCCGTGTCCGAATTGAACTGCCACGGACCCTTGCCCAGCTTGGAAAATTCGCTTTCAGCGAAAGCCAGGTAGACCAGATCATCGGGCAGACCGTAGCTGCGCAGAACACGGACCATATCAGGCAGGTAGGGATGACTACGGTCGAAGGTATCCTGTAGTTGGTCGGGCATACTCATGAAATCGGAGACGTAGCGACGTACGGCTTGATTAAGGAGAATCGGGAAAGGCGGGACCGGCTGGGGCAGCGGTAGCACGTACGACGGCGACGGAATCGGCTGAGCGCCAGCTTCCGCCGGAGTCTCAAGCTCGAAGCCTGTGCTTTGTCCGGCCAAGCTGGGAGACGCTGCCCCTGACCGAGCGTCGGCGCCGGCAAATTCTTCAGCGAGTGCGCGAGTGGACGCCCACCCGGCGATAACCAATGCCGCCGTCAGCCCAACAAGCACTCGATAGATAGAGTTCGTTATACGCATTCTCCCCCGAGAAGGTGACCCCAACCGTACCGACCGACTCGACCGGGATCAACCCATCGGTGGTGGATAAGCTATTAAAAAGCCTAATGTATGTTAGCTTGTTTCTGAATAAGTGCTTGCAAACGCTCACGAATCTTGGCGCTGGTTGGCGGGAAAATTCGTTACGTTAACTTTAGCCTAGCAGGTTCTTTGTGTTACCTTTGGCTACCGTAGTCAGTCCCGACGACGACTGACCGGGGATAAATCTTGAATCTCTGGCACGACATTATCGACAGCCTGACCGACGCGATCCTCGTGCTTTCGCCCGCGATGGAACCCCAGGTCGTCAACCCGGCCGCCGAAACGATGCTTGGGGTTTCCCAGGTTAGCGCCGCCACGGTCGCTGACCTCGTGCGCCAGAACGACTGGTTGGGCCGGATGGTCGGGGCATGCCTCGAAAGCGGTCAGGATCTCGGCGACATGGAGACGGTGCTGACGACCGGGCCTCGCGAGCTGGCGGTTCGCGTCGAGGTCTCTCCCCTGCTGAACGCCGAGGGACGGCCCGGCGGCGTCATTATCCTGCTGCATGACTTGTCCCATGAGAAAGGCGCGGCCGAAGCTGCCGACACGGGCGACCTGAGCTTGCGGTTGTCGCCCGCCGGGCTCGCGCACGAGGTCAAGAATCCCCTGACGGGCATCAAGGGAGCGGCCGAGCTGATGGCCGGGATGTTCCCCGACGACGCGCGCGCTCAGCAGTACTGCAGCGTGATTCTCGACGGCGTCAACCGGATTGCGGCGCTCGTCGAGCAGGTGCTGATGGTCAGCGGGCCGCAACGCCTGTCGCAGGGGCCGGTCAACATCCACATGGTGCTGCATCAGGCGATGCGTATGGCGGGACTGTTCCCGCGACCGCCCGAGGGCGTCGTGGTGCTGCAGGATTTCGACCCCAGCCTGCCCGACGTGGTCGGCGATGCGGGCGCGTTGGAACGCACGTTTCTCAACCTCATCAAGAACGCGGCAGAAGCCATCGGCGAGTCGGGCACGATTCGGCTGCACACCCGCATCGAGCGCGAATTCCGGATGACCGCGGAAGGCCGCCGCCGCCAATTCCTGCGAGTCGAGATCAGCGACAGCGGCGTCGGCATCCCGGAGGATCAGCTCTCGCAACTGTTCACGCCATTCTTCACCACCAAGCCCGCGGGCACCGGCCTAGGTCTCGTGCTATGCCAACGAATCATCGCGCTCCACGGCGGCCGGTTATGGGCACAGCGCGGCGGCGTCGATCGAGTCAAAGGCGCTGCATCCTCCCATGGCATGACCTTCAAGGTAACGCTCCCGATGATGCCCCCAGAAAAACGCCCCCAATGAGTAATCCATAACTTCGAGACCGTCTTTTTTGGTCGCGCGGGAGTCTGCTCTGAGTTGTTGTCTTTCTAGATTGACACGAAATTGGCGCCGCGATTACACTCGGCAGACCCCAAAGGGGAGTAGTTCACGCCGACAACAAAAACGGCGTAGGGGAGATCGACATACCAGCCTTCGGGCTCGGTCCCCCACCTCAGTATCGAGGCGAACGAGACCTTCGGACCAGGTAATCCTGGCCGAGGCTCGTTCATCCGACTCCCGGCCAGCCAGAGGCCGGGAATGTCAGAAACCCAGTTCGCCACAATCCAACGCTTTGCGATCTTCGGCATCCTCTTGGCCGTCGTGTTGATTGTAAGCGCCTCACGGGTTTTTGCCGCCGACGGCTGTCCCACCAGCAGCTCCGAGATCTCCACCGACCGTCCCGACGTCACCAACTCGAGCCGTGTCGTTCCGTACGGAAGCCTGCAAGCGGAGAACGGCGTCGATTGGACCGTCCGTCAGAGCTCGGACGTCGTCAGTGGGAGCGAGACCAGGCTGCGACTAGGCGTTGCGCAATGCACCGAGCTGACAGCCGACGTGCCGACGTACTTTTATTCGCTCAATGGCCGCGCATCTTCGGGATTCTCCGACCTGGTCGTCTC
>JBAWCX010000269.1:0-4593 GCA_049590495.1 Binatus sp. (SeqCode) | reverse complement strand
ACTCCGACCCATCCTTTGAGAGAGTCGTCCTCGCGGTACGCGTCGAACGCCGGATTGTCGGGCTTGAAGGTCGCGGAGTACGAAGCGAGGCCGACGGTTTCGGTGCGCACCGGGAAGTCGAAGCGCTGCGAGCCGCGCGCCAGTGTCACTTTGCGCTCGTCGATCAGCGCGCCGTCGCGCTCGATCGCGATCGTGCCGGTCACGGGGGCGTCGTTAAGATTTTCCATCGTGACGCCGAGCGCGAACGGCGCGGCCTTTTCGAGCGCGGGCGGCAGCGAGAGCGCCGTCATCGCGACGTTGGGAATCGAACGCGCGCCGGGAGGAGTGAAGATGTCGAGGCGGATCTCCGCGTTGACGATTGCGCTTATCGCACGCTCGGCGTCGCCGCGATTCTGCCATCCGTCGGTCACCATCACGGCCGGGCCGCCGTGCGCGTCGGGATCCGCGGCGATTCGGTAAAGTGCGCTTTCGAGATTGGTCGCGCCGGGCGCGCATTCGGCGCATCCGGTGCCGTTGGCGAATGCCGACTCGACCGCGCCGATCGATTGCGGAGCAGCGTCGCCGGCGAACATGTACGCGGGATCTCCCGGGCGCAGCTTCAGGTCGTCACGCAGAAGCTTGAGCGTCCACGCGCGCATAGCAGGCGTGATGCTCGCGCTCGCATCGACGATGGCGGGGCGCGCCGCGCCCTCGGAATGCATCACCTGCTGAGGATTTGCGAGCGCGACGACGAACAGCGCGAGCACTATCGCGCGCATCAGCGGCGCAAACACGCGGCGAAGCTCGCGCGCATTGACAAGCCCCCAGAGCAGAACAATCGCGGGTATCGCGAGCAGGTAGAGCACCTCGCGATGGGCGAACGTCAAATCGTGTGGCAGGCCCGCGGGAATCACGGCGCGGCCTCGGCGACGCGCCGGCGTCGATAGACGATGAGCGCTTCCAGAGCCGTCAGCGCGATGATCGCAAGAAGCAGGTAGTCGCTAAGCGAGGATTTTTCCAGCACCGGCTCGGCCGCGGAACCCGAATTTGCGGCCTCGACCTTTAGCAGCGGTGAGCTGGAGAGATCTGATTCGGTCAGGTCGGCAAGATTCACGGCGCGCGGCGTCTCGGCGCCGCCGGGACCGACGAGCTCATAGACTCCCTGCTCAGACACATCGGTGAATAGCGTGCCGGGATGAGCCGTCTTCTTTTTTCCGGACGGCAGAATCACGCGCTCGACGCCCGCCGGCACCAGCCAGGGCTGCCCGGTCCGGTAGCCGCTGCTGCTGCCGCCGAGTCCGGCGAGATAGCTGATGGCGTTCAGCGTCAGCACCGACATCGGAAGGTTGCGCCGCCCGAGATATGGAAACGGATTGAAGCCGGTCGCGACGAAACGATGCGCGCCGCGCTCACCCTTCAGGAGCAGCGCGCCGCCGTCGCCGCCGACCACCTGGCTCATCCACGGATGCGTTCCGAAATACTCACCCCCGTGCAGGCTGAGCAGGCGGAAATTCACCGAATCGGTGAGCGTGTCGGTGGTGCGCCATCCGGCAATATTGACCTTCGCGGTCGGCGTTACCGTCAATCCGAAAACGGGATCGCCCGGCGGCGGCATCACGAGCATCGTGTTCACACCGGGGATTTCCTTGGGCGTGGCGTATTCGAAGATCGCGAGATCGAAATTGGCGAGCTCATCGGGCGAGTATGAATCGGGATTCTTTGCGGTCACCGCGACGCCGGGAATCGAATTCAGTCCGGCGGCGTCGGCGGGCGTCGGGCTGATGAAGAGAATCGACAAGTTCTTGACGGAGCCGGCCGTCGCGTAGGCGACGTTGTCGAGTGCGAGCGCGTCGTCGGGCGCGAGTTTCGCCTCGTAGATGCGCGCGGGCGGGATCGCCGGGAATTCGAGCGTGGCGGTCTGGCGCGCGCCAAGAGCTTCCTTGGCGTGCGCGACTTCCTTGCCGTCGCCGGTCACGACGAGTTGGAGCTTGCGCGTTGCGGGACTGAAGTTGGCGATTGTGAGACTCGCATGAAGCGCCTCTGCGCCAAGGACTTCGCGCCGCAACGAGAACGAGCCGATCGCCGCGTTGGCGACGGCGTCGCCCACCGCGATCGGATGAATGCGCGCGGGAACAGGGGCGGCGAGCGCGTTTGCGCCGGCGAAAATCACCTTCGCGACTCGCGCTTCCGACGCGAGGTTGCTCAGAAAGTTCTCGAGCGTCGTCTGATCGTTGGGCGCGTCAGTCGGCTTGATTCGTGACAGCGCGAGCTTGGCCTCGGTCAGCGTAGTGAAAGGGGGAGCCACTCGGCGCGGCTGCGGCGCGGTGACATAAACCGAAATCTCGCCGCCGCCGTCTTCGACCGACAACTCGGCGTTCAGCTTTTCGCGCGCCACGTCGAAGCGGGTCTTGCCGGAGGGCGTCAGCGCCTGCATCGCGGCGGAATTGTCGATCACGACAGCGAGCGGCGCGGTTCGTTTCCAGATGAACGGACCCGCCAGCGCCAGCACCACAAGAGTCAGGATCAAAACCTCGGCGAAAAACATCCAATCCAGCCGCGGCCATCCGCCGAAACGCTCGCGCCGAAAGCCACGCAACGCGCGGAACGCCAACACGCTCGAGACCGTCACGCGCGACGGCCGCTCCCTGGCCAGGTAGGCCAGCACGAGCACCGGGATGAGTGCGAAAAATGCGAGCGCGCCTGGATAAAGGAGGCCCATCGGTTAACTCTTCAGTGCGCGAGTCCGAGGTCGCGCACGGCGCGGACGAAGAACTGCTGGAAGTCGTGGTCGGTCGTGTAGAGCGAGTAATGCAGCCCGCGCTTGAGGCAGAACGATTTTATTTCGCGCGTGAGGCGCGTCATCGTGTCGCGATACTGCGTGCGTTCGCGCTCGCCGATAGAGACACGCAGGCGCTCGCCCGTTTCCGAATCGATTACTTCGACGTCGCCGTCGAGGCCCTGGCCGTTGAGCTCGCGACCGCCAAGAATCTGCACGGCGGTAAGATCCATCGAGGCTGCGGTGAACATCCCAAGCCCGCGCGTGACGGAGTTCAGCAGCATCAGGAAGTCGGAAACGATAAACACCTTGCCGGTGCGCCGAATCGCGACCAGCTCCGTCGCCAGCGAGGTCGCGAAGTCGAATTGCCCACCCGGCTGAAGATCGTGCAGGCGGCGCGCGAGCTCGACGATTCGATGACGCCCGCTGACGAACGAAGGATTGACCTTCCCGCCCTTGCCGCCCAGCACGCGCAGCATCACGCGATCGCCGCTGGCGAGAGCGACGTATGCGAGTGCGAGCGCGGTCAGAATTGCGGACTCGAACTTGCGGTCGGCCGCGGGATACCCCATCGACGCGCTCGCATCGACGAAAATATAGGTGAGCAGATCTTCCTCTTCCTGGAACAGCTTGATGTAGAGTTTGTCGCTGCGGCCGTAGAGTCCCCAATCGATGTGACGGAAGTCGTCGCCGGGCGAGTAGTGACGATAGTCGTTGAACTCGAGCGACGAGCCGCGCTTGGGCGACAGGTGCATGCCGCGGCCCAGCCCGGCATAGCGCTGGCGGGTTCTTATCCTGAGCCTTTCGAGCCGGGCAAGAAATCCCGGCGTAAACTCATCCGGCAGTCCGAACATCGGCTACGTGCGCGGCTTCTTAAGCCGCTTTATCACCTGCTCGAGGATCGATTCAGCGGAAACGCTCTCGGCCTCGGCCTGGAAGTTGAGCAACAAGCGATGCCGCAGACACGGGACGATGGCATCGTCGATGTCGTCGTAGCCGACGCTGACGCGGCCTGCGAGCAACGCGTTAACCTTGGCGCACAGAATCAGCGCTTGCGCGCCGCGTGGGCTCGGCCCGAAGCGCAAATATTGCGAGACCTCGGGAATCGCGCCGGGACCGCCGGGAGTACATCCGCCGATGACGCTGATGATGTAGCGCTCGAGCGGCTCGGCCACCATCACCTCGCGCACGAGGGCCTTGAGATCCTCGATCGCACGCGCAGCTCGCGACGGTTCGAACAGCGGCTGAATCTTGTTTTGCGCGGTGCCGGTGGTGCGGTTCAGGATTTCGCGCAATTCGTCGGGCTTGGGCGACCCCATCACGACTTTGAAGATGAACCGATCCATCTGCGCTTCGGGCAGCGGATAGGTTCCTTCGAGCTCGATGGGATTTTGCGTCGCGAGCACGATGTACGGCGGATCGAGGATGTAAGTCGTGCCAAAGACGGTGACCTGATGTTCTTCCATAGCCTCGAGCACGGCCGATTGCGTCTTGGGCGTCGCGCGATTGATCTCGTCGCCCAATACCATGTGCGCGAAGATCGGGCCGGGCTTGAACTGGAACTCGCGATGGCCGTCGGACTCGGTCAGCACCTGCGTGCCGATGATATCCGAGGGCATCAGGTCGGGCGTGAACTGGATTCGTTTGAAGCTGAGCCCGAGCGTTTCGCTGGCCGCCTTGACCATCAGCGTCTTGCCGAGACCGGGCACGCCTTCGATCAAAATATGGCCGCCGCAGAACAGCGCGGTCAGCATTTTTCGCACGACTTCGCGATGGCCGACGATCACGCGCGCGACTTCGCTCTCGGCGCGCGAGAAAATCTTGCGAAAATCCGTAAC
>JBAWCX010000268.1:0-1989 GCA_049590495.1 Binatus sp. (SeqCode) | reverse complement strand
GGGTGTTGCCCAGAGCGATCGCGACGTTGCGCAGCAGACCGCGCCGCTTGGCGCGCTTCACGGCGCTGACCGTGAAGCGGCGGCCGAACTCTTCCTCGCTGAGCGCGAGCAACTCGGGCAAACGCGGAGCTAGATCGTCCGCTCCATCCTCAGTTGTCGGCTCGCCGTTCCACGGACAGACGTCGTTGCAAATGTCGCAGCCGAAGATCCAGTTGCCGAGCATCGGCCGCAACTCGCGCGGAATCGGCCCGCGATTCTCTATCGTCTGATACGAGATGCACAACTCCGAGCGCATCACGTAGCCGTCGGCAAGCGCGCCGGTAGGACACAAATCGAGGCATCGCCGGCACGTCCCGCAATGGTCGCGGTAAGGCTCGGTCGTCGCCTCGAATTCCGCATCGGTGAAAATCTCGGCGAGAAAAAAGTACGAACCGTGCTCGCGGTTCAAGATCATCGTGTTCTTGCCGAACCATCCGATGCGCGCCTCCGACGCCCATTCGCGCTCGAAGACCGGCCCGGTGTCCACATACGAGCGCGTGATCGAGCCGGGACGAAGCTGCCGGATCACGTTGCCAACCGCGCGCGCCCGCCGCCGCACAACCTCGTGATAGTCGCGGCCAAGCGCGTACGCCGCGATTCTGCCACGCATCTCGCCGCGCCAATCGACGTTCGGCGTTGCGCGCCCCGCATACGAATAGCCCAGGCTCACGACCGACTTGTAGCGCGCGTCGAGGCGGCGCGGATCGAACCGGCGCTCGGGCTCGCGCCCCAGGTAAGTCATCGAGGCGTGACCGCCGGCGGCGAGCCATTGGCGATAAAACTCCTCATGCTCCTTTAGTTGACGGAGCCGCGCGAACCCAACCAGGACGAATCCCACCTCGTTGGCGGCGCGGGTTAGCGCTTCACGTGAAATATCCACGGCAACAACCAAAACGCTAGCATTTGCTTGGGCTTTTCGCGCGGATAATTGTGGATGCATTGACTCGACTATTGCGCTACGATTAATTTCTTGGTGAAGCGCACGATCGACTTGTAAGCGCTGCTTACCGGAGGTTTCCAGTAAAAAGCAAAAATGGCCGAAGGACTTCATATCGAACATCACGGGCACGAGCATGAACATGAACACGAGCATGCCGAGCAGCAGGCGCCGGCCCAGCAGATCGACACTGCGTCGCTGCCCGACGTGAAGCTGACGCCGACCGCGATCGAGATGGTCGGCAAGATGCGCGCGAAGGAAGGCCTTGGCGCCGAGCATGGCATGCGAATCGGCGTGGTCGGCGGAGGCTGCTCCGGGTTTCAGTATTCGCTGAACTTCGACACGCAGAAAGAAGGCGACCGCGTGACGGATTTCGGGGGCGTACTGGTGTTCGTCGACGAGATTTCGATGCCGTATATCGCGGGCACCACGCTCGACTACGTCGAAGGGCTGCACGGCGCGGGATTCCGCTTTGACAATCCGCGTGCGAGCCGTACTTGCGGATGCGGGTCGTCGTTCAGCGCATAACATACTCCACTGATTGATTTGCGAGGCCGCTCCGCCAGGGGCGGCCTTTTTTCTTTCAGCGAAAGGCGTGTTAGACGGATCAATTATGCTCGCGGGTCTGCTTTACTGGCTGTCTCCGGCGCGGCGGCGCTTCATGCGGCGGCTGGCGAAGCCGGGACTCGACGCGACGCGCGCACGCCTGGCCGAAGCGGGCTCGCCCCGCGCCGTTCAGTTCATCTCAACGATTATCGACGCCAATGCCGACTTCCTCGCGTACGCGCTTTCGCCCAAGGGTCCGCTTAGAATGTATTGCGATCGCGCGACGCCCGACTCGGTCGCGAAGTGTATCGCGACGATGCTCATCTACTCGGTGAACCTGTTTGCACGCGACGAGATGCAGAACAACGAGAGCGAGATGATCCCGCTGCTGGCGCATATCGCGTGCGTCACTCTCATGCAGGTGATGCTGCGGCGCGACGCGTTGCGCAAGGCGCCGCGCTCCGAGG
>JBAWCX010000267.1:0-2235 GCA_049590495.1 Binatus sp. (SeqCode) | reverse complement strand
TGCGGATGCTCGGCAACTCGGGCGTCTGGGAGATTTTCATCCCCGACCTGGCAGCGGGCACGAACTACAAATTCGAGATACATACCAAGTCTGCCGAATTGACTATCAAGAGTGATCCGTTCGCAATAGCTACTCAATGCCCACCTGCTACTGCGTCGAGAGTATATCACACTGACTACTCATTTCATGATGATGCGTGGATGTCGGCGCGCAGTAGCGGCGATCCATTGCGCAAACCGGTCGCAGTATATGAGATGCATCTCGGTTCCTGGCGGCGGGTTCCCGAAGAAGGCAACCGCCCGCTGAGCTATCGCGAGCTGGCCACGCAGCTCGTCGACTATCTGTCGGAGGCCGGGTTCACGCACGTCGAATTTCTTCCGGTGATGGAGCATCCGTTCACCGGTTCGTGGGGATACGAGACGACGGGCTACTATGCCCCCACCGCCCGCTACGGCGCGCCCGACGACTTCCGTCATCTGGTCGACTGCCTGCATCAAAATGGCATCGGCGTGATCCTCGATTGGGCGCCCGCCCACTTCCCGACCGATGCGTTCGGGCTCGGTCGTTTCGACGGCAGCGCGCTGTACGAGCACATCGATCCGCGTCAGGGCTTCCATCCCGAATGGAACACCTTCATTTTTAATTTCGGCCGCGACGAAGTCCGCAGTTTTCTGCTCGGTAGCGCGAAGTATTGGCTGGAAGAATTTCATGCCGACGGGATTCGCGTCGATGCGGTTTCGTCGATGCTCTACCTCGACTACGGCCGCAAGAACAGCGAATGGATTCCGAATATCCACGGCGGCAACGAGAATCTCGAGGCGATTTCATTTCTGAAGGAACTCAATCGGCAGATCTACGCCCGCTATCCGGGCGTGATGATGATCGCCGAGGAGTCCACCGCATGGCCCGCCGTCAGTCGCCCCTTGTATGTGGGCGGCCTCGGTTTCGGCTTCAAGTGGGACATGGGATGGATGCACGACACGCTCGACTACTTCGACAAGGCTCCGATCTATCGCCGCTTTCATCATCGCGATCTGACATTCGGCTTCGTCTACGCGTGGTCCGAAAATTTCATGCTGCCGCTCTCTCACGACGAGGTCGTTTACGGCAAGCGTTCGCTGCTCGACAAGATGCCGGGTGACCGCTGGCAGAAGTTCGCCAACTTGCGCTCGCTGTTCGGTTACATGTGGGCGCGGCCGGGCAAAAAAATCCTCTTCATGGGTGGCGAGTTCGGCCAGTGGCGCGAATGGAATCATGACGCGAGCCTTGATTGGCATCTGCTTGACGAGCCCGACCATCGCGGTTTGCAGAGCCTGATTCGGGATCTCAATCGAATCTATCGTGCCGAGCCGGCGTTGTGGGAAGCGGATCATCAGCCGGCGGGCTTCCAGTGGATCGATGCCAACAATTCCGACGAGAACGTGATCGCCTTTATGCGGATTGCTCCCTCCAGCGGCCGCAAGCTGATCTGCGTTTGCAACTTTGCGCCCGTGGTGCGAAAGGGCTATCGCGTGGGTGTCCCCGCGTCAGGTTTGTATCGCGAAATTCTCAACAGCGACTCTGCTCAATACGGCGGGAGCAATCAGGGCAACGCGGGCGCCGTGACCGCGCAGCAAATACCGTGGCACGGACTTCCGCATTCGTTGTCTCTCACGCTGCCGCCACTCGCCACGGTTTGGTTCGAGGTTCCTGCGGCGGGCTGAGCGCGCCCGCGTAACCTGATCGTCAGCGACTCCGTCTTATATAAGGAGTCACCGACGAGTGGACGGGTTTACCTTGCGGGCACCTCAGAAAATTCGCGACCAACGCGACGATCGTCGTCATCGCGAAATTTTGTGCGCGATCACACTCGCCGTTCTGATAGCTCCGAGCATGGGCGCGACTGCTTTCGCCGAGGTTTCGCCTGAGTTCGGCAACGCAGCCGCTAACGCTGAAGTTGACGACCCGCGCATCCAATTGGCCGCAGCGAATCTTCCGCCCCTCGGCGGTGTGGATGACTACATGCACCAAGAGGGTGATGGCCCCGCGCCGAGTGCGGGCGTTCCACCGCAAGGGTATCAGCCACAACCGTATCAGCCGCAACCGATGCCCCAACAAGGCTTTTCCGCTCAAGCCGTTCCGTCGCAGGAGTGGAACAACTATGGCTACGCGGACCCCAACGCGGCGCGCTCCGCGCTTATCGGCGCAGCGGTCGTAGGTGCGTTGGCGGTTGGATTGTGGGCGTGGCAGCAGCAC
>JBAWCX010000266.1:0-6793 GCA_049590495.1 Binatus sp. (SeqCode) | reverse complement strand
ACGATGTCACGGTCGGAATACTTGAGCTCAATTTTAGCAATATCGTCCTGCTTGACGTCGAGCAGTTTCTGGGTCGCCTCGGTCTGCGAATAACGGCCGACGATGAAGGCGTAGCCGCCCACGATCGCAAACAGGACCAGCACGATAATGGTGTTGCGCAGCCGCATCGTAGCTTAAGTCGCAGCCGGGAGACGCCTCAGTTGCGCCGTTCCCACCACACCACGATCCCGGCAATCAGCAGCAGTTCGGGCAGCAGCAGCACGGCGAACGCAAACACGACCGAGAACTGCCCGGTAGTGAGCCGAAAGCGCGACGCGCGGATAGAGCGCGGCCTGATCGAGATGGAATTTTCCTCGCCCGTCAGCCAGTCGGCGCTGTTGACGAACAGATCGCGGTTGAAGAAGTTGGCCACGTTTTGATTGTCGGCAAACTCGGTGCTGCCATAGGCCACCATGCGCGCATCGCCCTTGCCGAAGCCAAGCTGCTCGAGGTTGCCATCCACCGCCATCACGACCGCGATCGGCCCGCGCGTATCCTTGGCGGTCAACTCGGCCTTCTGCTGCCGGAACAGCGTATCGAGATCGACTTCCGCCCACGACGTATCGCTGGTATTCGCGATCGGAGTCACGGTGAGTCCCGGTTTCAGATTGGGTTCGGCGCTAAGCGATCGCGACATCGGGAATACGGTGCGCTGCTTGAAATCCTTGGTAATCGGATGCTCGCCGTAGTTCTGCACAATAGGATTGAGCCCCAGCGCGGGACCTTCGAACAGCCTCACCACCTGGTCGACGACGATATCGTTGCCGACCTTGACGCCCCACTCGCCCGCCAACTTCACCATCGCGTCTTCGTCGATCGGATTGTCCGGGCGCTGCGGCCGGTACATCGCAACCATGCGCCCGCCATGCTTCAGGTAGTCGTTCAAGGCGTCGATCTCATGCTGGCCGATCGGCTTGATCGGCCCCGCGACCACGACCAGGTTGGCGTCGTCGGGCACCTTCGGCAATTGCGCGAGTTCGAGCTTGCGAACCTCGTATCCCTCGCCTTCCAGGTCTTTTTTGATAGTGCCGTAACCGGTAGGACCCTCGGCATCATCGGGATCCGCCTCGCCATGCCCGTCCAGAAACTCGACGACCTTCTTGGTGTTCCTGGTTGCGCGAATGATCGCGTTGGTGAGCGTTTCCTCGTTGAGATCGGTGACGTTGGTGCCCTCGGTGCTGTCGGCGCCGCCATACTGCAGATGCGTGGTGCCCATCACCGACACTTTGAAGCGCTCGGCGAGCTCGGGATGCTTGTCGGGATCGACCATCTCGAAACTGACTTTCGGCGAGTAGTAGGCGTACGTTTCGTAGAGTTCGCGGGCGGAGGGATTCTCGCCACCCTGGAAGAAGCCATAGAACTTGAGCGGCTTCTGCAAACCCTTGATCACGTTCACCGACTGGCTCGAAAGGCTGTAAACCTTCTCGGTGGTCAGGTCCAGCCGCGTATGATGCAGCGTCGAGATGTAGTTAATCGCGACCAGCAGCCCGATATAAGCAATCGAGTAGATGACGGCATTGGCGCCGTAACGCGCCGAGCGTCCGGTCGTGATCGATGAAAGCTCGGAGCGGCTCGAGGTGATCCACAGGACTATCGCGAAGATGCCGCCGGCCAGGTTGACCCACACGAACAGCCGAAAGCCGCTCGAGATGAAATAGTCGACCAGCCCGAATGAGAGCAGAACCAGGCCAAGAATTCCGTAAAGCGCCGCCGATCGCCGCATCCGCCCCTCTGCCTTACCGCCAGCGCGCCGACTCGACCGAGCGTTGGGTCAAGAACAGCGCCACGAAGATGAGACTCAGGAAATAAATGATGTCGCGCGTGTCGATGATGCCGGTGACCATCTGCGCGAAATGGTCCGGCAGCGAGAGATATTTCAGCAAGCCCTCCAGCGACGATCCGCCCGCCTGCGCCGGCCACGATATGACGAACAGCAGCAGCAGCAGGCCGAAGCAACTGATCGCCGCGATGATCTGATTCTGCGTGAGCGAGCTGGTGAACAGTCCGATCGATACGAACGAGATGGCCAGGAACGCCAGGCCGAGATAGCCGGAGAACATCACGCCGATCTCCGGGTTGCCGAAGGCGATCAGGATCAGCGGGAACATCCCGGCCAGCCCTATCATGATCAACATGAACGCCGCGGCCGCGATGAATTTCCCCGCGACGATCTCGCCGGTCCGAATTGGCGCCGTCAACAAAAGTTCGTAAGTGCCGGTGCGCTTCTCTTCGGCAAAGCTTCGCATCGTGATCGCCGGCACCAGGATGACGAGCACGATCGCCAGGTTGTGCAGCATCGGCTCGATCACGCGCTCGTTCAGATTCAATTTCTGCAAAACCTCGGGATTCTGCATCGCTGCGTACGCAGTCAGCGTCACCTCGAAGTACCGCAGCAGCGCGAAGAAAAAGAAGCCGCCCAGCAGCAGGAACACCGTCATCACGACGTAGGCGACCGGCTGCAAAAAATAGCCCGCGAGCTCCTTGCCCGCGATTGTCAGAGAATTTTTCATGCGAGCGGCACGGGTTGCCTAGGTATGCCCCGCTCCAACCTCCTCCAGCGTTTCCTCGGCGGTCGCGGCGTCGTCGTGACGCTCCTTTGTGATGGCGTTCAGGAAAATATCTTCGAGCGAGGTCCCCGCCGGCAACTGCTTCAGGTATTCCTCGAGCACCACGCGTCCGGCGTTGATGATCACGACACGGTCGCAGATCTGCGAGACCTCGGGCAGGATGTGCGTCGAGAGCACCACCGTTCGGTTGCCCGCAAGATGGTGAATCAGTCCGCGGATTTCGTGAATCTGGCGCGGGTCGAGACCGATGGTCGGCTCGTCGAGGACCAGCACGGGCGGATCGTGAATCAGCGCCTGCGCCAGGCCGACGCGCTGGCGATAGCCCTTCGAGAGCTGTCCACAAATCCGATGCGACATGTCAGTCAGCCCGCATACTTCGAGCACGTGCTCGAGCGCGGAGTCGAGTTTTGCGCGCGGGACGTCGCGAAGCTTCGCGACGAACCTCAGGTAGGCCTCGACGCGCATGTCGGGATACAGCGGCGGATTTTCAGGCAGGTAGCCGATTTTGCGGCGCGCCTCGAGCGACTGCGAAAAAATATCGAGCCCGTCGATCAGCACGGTGCCCGCGGTCGCCGGCATATAGCCGGTGATGATGCGCATCGTGGTGGTCTTGCCGGCGCCGTTGGGGCCGAGAAAGCCGAGGATAGAACCGTTCTCGGCCTTGAACGATACGTCTTTTACCGCGACAAAGTTGCCGTAGGCTTTAGTTAGGTTTTTAACCTCAATCATTCAGGTCGTCCGATTCCAGAGCCATCGCGATGGCCTCGCCCACTCAATCAAATTGACGAAGAGACTCGCATAGCAATTCGATCAACAACAAGGCAACCGTCTAATTAAACACGCCACGCGATACTGTCAATACGGCGATCTGACATCGCGCAGAATTTTTGATTTGCTTTCGGGACGCTTTTGCTTTGCGAACCGTATCGGATAGTTTCGACTGATGGCCGCAGAGCGCAAGCAACTGATTCTCGTCGACGGCTCCGGATACATCTTCCGCGCTTTTCATGCGCTGCCGCCGATGAACACCTCGCACGGCCTGCCGACCCAGGCGGTCTACGGCTTCATCCGAATGCTGTTGAAGCTGCTGAAG
The DNA here is from genome assembly GCA_049590495.1 of Binatus sp. (SeqCode). Classification (GTDB taxonomy): domain Bacteria; phylum Desulfobacterota; class Binatia; order Binatales; family Binataceae; genus Binatus. The sequence continues at coordinate 3,094 of JBAWCX010000266.1, read as the reverse complement.
GACGTGCGCCCGTCGCACATCGCGATTGTCTTCGACTCCCCGAAGAGAACTTTTCGCGACGACCTGTTCGCCGACTACAAGGCGAACCGCAGCGAGGCGCCCAACGATCTGATCGTGCAGATTCCGTATATCCATCGCGCGGTCGCGGCATTTCGGATCAAGTCGCTGATGCTGGATGGATTCGAAGCGGACGACGTGATCGGCACGCTCGCCAAGCGCGCTGCGAAAGAGGATTTCGTCGTCACGCTCATCACGGCCGACAAGGATTTCATGCAATTGGTCGGCCCGCACGTCACGCTGTGGGACACGATGCGCGACCGGCGGGTCGGTGCGCGCGAGGTGCGGGAGCGTTTCGGCGTCGAGCCTGCCGCGCTGGTCGATATCCAGGCGCTTACTGGCGACACGATCGACAATATCAAAGGCGTACCTGGCGTCGGCGAGAAAACGGCCGCCGCGCTGGTTCAGAAGTTCGGCAGCGTAAAAGGAATCTACGAGAACCTGGACCACGTCGAGGAGGCCGGGGTTCGCGGCGCGAAAAAAATCGCAGGCCTGCTCGGCGAGCATCGCGCGGCGGTGGACCTCGCGCGAAAATTGGTGCGCATCGACACCGACGTGCCGCTCAAAGTCGAGTCGGCAGAATTCGCGTGGCAGGGGGTGGACGAGAAGTCGGCCGCCGACCTACTGCGCGAGTTGGAGTTCAATTCGATCCTGCGCGAGATATCGCCGTCGCAGGTGCAACTTCCCGGACTCGAATCGAATGCGAAGCCTGCCGCCACAGTCAGCGGAAAAGATCTGGCGGAGGCGCTGAAGACGTTTGCCGGCGCGCCGCGCATTGCTTTGGATCTCGCAAAATCCGAGACCGGTCAGGAAACTCTACAGCTCGCAAGCGCCGACCAGACAATCGTCGTCGAGCATGACGCGATCGCGAGCGCGGCGCCCTTGCTCGGCGCCGAGCGCCCTCCCAAATCCTGCCACGATCTGAAGAATCAAATTGAAGCGTTCGCGCGACACGGTATCGCGCTCAAGGGCGTCGATTTCGACACGATGCTGGCGGGCTTTCTGATCAATTCGGGACAGGGAGAGCCGTCGCTAATCAATCTGTATCACGAGTACCTGGCTCCGCTGGGCGCGAGCAGCCCGCCGGGCACGAATGCGGACCTGGTAAGAAATCTTCGCGAAGCGCTGACGACGCGTCTGGAAGCCGACAGCCTCACTTCGATGTACAACGACATCGAGATGCCGATCGCGCCGATACTGGCCGAGATGGAAACGGCTGGAATCGGCATCGACGGCGACGCGCTCAAGGTCATCTCGAAGGAATTTGCCGAACAGATGAATCGGCTGGAACGCGAGTGCTATGAAATGGGCGGCCGCGAGTTCAATCTCAACTCTCCGACGCAGCTTCGCGACGTCCTGTTCACCGATCTCAAGCTGTCGGCCAAGGGACTGAAGAAAACCAAGAGCGGATTTTCGACCGACGCCGATACGCTCGAGAAGCTGGCGGCGGTGCATCCACTGCCGCGCAAGCTGATCGAATACCGCACGATTTCGAAATTGAAATCCACCTACGCCGACGCGCTGTCGGAGGTGATTCGCTCGGGCACGGGGCGAATCCACACCACCTGGCATCAGGCGCTGGTGCCGACGGGACGCGTCAGCTCGAGCGATCCGAATCTCCAAAACATCCCGACCCGCAGCGTCGAGGGCCGCCGGATTCGCCGGGCGTTCGTGCCGAAGCCGGGATGCATCTTCGTGTCCGCCGATTACTCCCAGATCGATCTGCGCGTGATGGCTCATCTGTCGGGCGACAAGACGCTGGTGGATGCCTTCAGCCGCGGCGAGGACATCCACGTGCGGACCGCGACCGAGGTGCTGGGAATCACGCCGGACAAGGTCAACGCCGAGGCGCGGCGGCTGGCCAAGGTGATAAACTTCGGGATCATTTACGGGATGGGGTCGCAGCGGCTGGCGGGCGAGCTCGGGATTCCCCTGTCGGAGGCCTCGGACTACATCAAGCGCTACTTCGAGCGGCTGTCCGGCGTGCGCACATGGCTCGACGAGACGGTCCGCATCGCGCGCACGACGGGCTACGTAACAACCATGTACGGGCGCCGCCGTTATCTGCCTGAGCTGAACGCGCAGCCGGGCGGGGCCCGGGCGCAGGCAGAGCGAATCGCCATCAATACTCCCATTCAGGGCACGGCGGCAGACCTGATAAAACTCGCTATGATACGTCTTGAGAAGGTGCTTCGAGAGCGCAAACTGGGAGCCCGGATAATTCTGCAGGTGCATGACGAACTACTGCTGGAAGCGCCGCAGGAGGAGTGGCGAGAGGCGGCGGATCTGGCAAAACGCGAAATGGAGGGGGTCGCCGAACTCAAAATCCCGCTGAAGGTGGACCTGAAATCCGGTCCAAACTGGGCTGAGATGAGCGGCGCGGCATGAAAAATCCCCTGAATTTAGTCGCACGCCCCAGCGTCTACTCAAGTTGAGAACACCAGGCCGCCAGGACGGTGATGAAGCCGAGCTAATCGAACGCTCCAGTAAGGGCGATTCGGCGGCGTTCGGCATTTTGGTGGAACGATACCAGCGTCGCGTGGTCGGCGTCGCGCTGGCGGTGGTGCACAATCAGGATGACGCGATTGAACTGGCGCAAGAGACATTTGTTCGCGCCTATGAAAACCTGTCGAAGTTCGAATCGCGATCGAGCTTTTCAACCTGGCTCTATCGAATCGCGGCCAACCTCGCGATCGATTTCTGGCGCCGCGAGGGACGCCATGTGGTGCTGCACGGCGAAGATGCCGACAACGAAATCTCAAAATTGCCGACCAGCCAGGGAGATGCATTCAAGGAAGTCAGCCGCAATGAACTCTCGGCCCGACTAAAGCAAGCGCTGGAGGAGTTGACCCCGGAACATCGTGCAGTGATACTTTTACGCGAAGTTGAAGGAATGTCGTACGACGAAATTAGTGATATTTTACAGTGCCCTCGGGGAACCGTCATGAGCAGGTTGCACTATGCTCGAACGCACCTGCGCGACATCCTGAAGGACCTGGCTGGAAGCTGAGCGAGATATGGCTGAATGCGGTGAAAT
>JBAWCX010000265.1:0-4184 GCA_049590495.1 Binatus sp. (SeqCode) | reverse complement strand
TCGAACGTACCGTGCCTGCCTCTAATTTATAAACCGGAAGTCGACGAGTTTGAACGCAGCCTTTCGGCAATTGGAAGATGGTACAACAGTTAGGACGGGCTCGGTTGAGTTTGGCGGGGGCGATGCGCGATAAGTGGATTGTATGTTCAACGGCATCAAGGTCATCGACGCCGACGGGCATGTGATGGAGCCCAACGAGCTCTACGACGAGTACCTCGAGGGCAAGTTCAAACCTCAGCTCGACGAACTTAAGAAGGTCGCTTCGACACGTGCGTCGAGATATTTTTTCGGCTACTTCCATCAGTTGAATACCGGCCGGCCGCTCGGTATCGCGGCGCCCGACCGGCCGTTGACACGCACCGGACGCAAGCCGCATGGCGAGCGGCCCGACATTCGCGGCGGATTCGATCCGCACGTGCGCATCAAGGACATGGATCGCGAGGGAATCGACGTCGCCGTGCTGTTCGCGACCGTGGTCTCGAGCTTCTGTGCGCTCGACAGCGTCGATTTCGAAGTCGCGATGATTCGCGCGTACCATCGATGGCTTGCCGGCTACTGTGCGGCATTCCCCGCGCGCTTGAAAGGTGTCGCTATCGTGCCGATGCGCGCGCCCGAGCGTGCCGCCGAGGAAATCCGCCGCGTCGCCAATGAGCCGTGGTGCGTCGGCATCTACCTGTCGGCGCATATGGAGGACAAGCTGCTCGACCATCCCGCGTTCCATCTGATTTGGAAGGCATGCGTCGAAACCGATCTGCCGGCGTGCTTTCACGGCGGCACGGCGCGCCCTCCCTATGGCATGGGCACGTTCGAGATGGGCAACAACCTGTTCATCCAGCATTCGGCGACGAATCCGTTCGAGGTGATGCGCGGGATCGCGTCGCTGATCGGCGGCGGCGTGCTGGACATGTTCCCGAAACTGCGCGTCGCGTTTCTTGAGGCTGGCGTCGGTTGGCTGCCGTTCTGGATGGAGCGCCTCGACGAGCACTACGAGCTGATGCCGGAGTACGTGCCGTTCCTGCATCGCAAGCCGTCCGAGGTGATTCGCAGCGAGAATTTTTTCATCTCGTGCGATCCCGACGAGGAGACGCTGCCGTTTGTGGTCGAAACCGTTGGCGCGGAGCACATCCTGTATGCGTCGGACTATCCGCACTTCGACGGCCGATTCCCGCATACGGTGAGCTTGACGGCGGGGAGGAAGGAGTTCGGCGCGGGCGTGGCGAGGAAGATTTTGGATGAGAATCCTAGGCGGTTGTACACGCGGCTGAAAGGAACCTAACCCCTACCCTCTTCCCTCACCCCAGGCGCGGACGCCGTTCCCTCTCCCGCGGAGCGGGCGAGGGTAATTTGGTACTGCAGCCGGACATAGAGGGGAAGGGAACCGGATTTTTGGATTTTTGGATTTAGCAGTGAAGATTGAGAAAATTGCGGCGGTGTTGATTGCGGTTGCGCTGATGGCGAGCGTCGCGCGAAATGCCGGGGCGCAAACGCCGGATGCAGAGCAGGCCGCGCAGGATTTGCACGATGCCGAAGCGGTCAGCAAGCGGCACAGTGCCGAGCTGATGAAAATCCCGCATGTTACGGTCGTCACCGGCGAAGTCGATGCGGGGAATGAGGCCGCGATACTCGTCGAGGTGGACGAACAAAAGAACGTTGATGCGGTAACGCGGCAATTGCCGTCGCAGATCGAGGGCTTCCCGGTGGAAGTCGATGAGGAGAGGAATTTCCGGAGTGAAGCTGGCCATTGGGGCAACGAGTCAGAAGCCGAAGATGGATCCCCGCGTGCGACATCCTTGCCGACGCCCAAAGTGTCGCCGTGAGCAATTCGGAAGGCGCATGCGCGCATAGAACATCCAACTTGACTGCAATTCGCGGCACTCCTTATAGTCTAATCTCAATGTCCGGCGAGTCTGCGGCCAACGCAGGAAACCCCGTTCAGACAGTGGATTCAGCGCTGGTTTAGGCTATGCAGAGAAGTGAACAAATGACCTTCTGGGAGCGGATTTATATCCCCGAAATCCTGCGAGGTCTTGCGATCACAAACTACCATTTTATGCGCAACCTCGCTCTGCATACGGCGCATCTGTTCGGCATGAAGAAGGACGTCAACGCGACTTCGACGACTCAATATCCCGAAGAGCGCAAGCACTATCCCGACAACTTTCGCGGCAGCCATCGCCTGACGCTGCGCGAGGATTCTTCCGTGCGATGTACCGCGTGCTTTCTGTGCGCGACCGCGTGCCCGGCCCAGTGCATATATATCGAGGCAGGTGAGTCGCCCGATCCGCACGTCGAGAAATTCCCGGTGCGCTACGAAATCGACACTCTGCGATGCATCTACTGCGAGCTGTGCGTCGAGGCGTGCCCGTGCGACGCGATTCGGATGGATACCTACGTTCATCCGCGCATCTGGGGCTTCGACCGCAAGGATTTCGTCGAGCCCAAGGAACTGCTGATGCATCGATCGACCGTGCTGGCCGAGAAGGGCCGCGACGGCAACATGAACGAGATGCTCGAGTGGTACCGCGAGCAGGACGCCGCGGTCTACGATCCGAATCGGCCGGAGATGAAAACCTACACCGAGCGCGAAGCGCCCAAGCACTACGCGGAGGCGCCGGACCGTATCGACGACCTCACGGCGATCGACCGGCACGCGCGCAGCGGCAAATAGCCAGATGACCCGAGTGACTATTGGCCTGACGATTGCGGGCCTGATCGTTTTGTTCATCGCCTACGCGAAGGGCGTCGGCGTGATACACGGCGGCGACGTGCTGAGCCACATGTATTGGGCGACGGGGGCGCTGACTCTCGTGGCGCTGGCGAACTTTATCGCGGTGGCGCACCTGGCGCGCGCGGAGCGGATGATCCAGCAACTGCGCGCGCTGTGCGAAAAGAACGGCATCGAGTACGGCGAGGATTGAGCTATACTTGGGAAGCCAGGGGCCGCGCGCCGAGCACGGCCGCAGAGGTGACGCGATGACGCAGATTGAAGCCGCCCGCAAAAATATAATTACGCGGCAGATGACCGAAGTTGCCGAGGACGAGGGTTTCGCCGCCGAAGAGATTCGCGCGCTGGTCGCGACCGGCGAGGTCGTGATCCCGCACAATATCCATCACGACTTCCGGGCGATCGGAATCGGCAAAGGGCTGCGCACCAAGGTCAACGCCAACATCGGCGCGTCGAACTTCCATCAGCTTATCGAAGAGGAAGTCGAGAAACTTTATACCGCCGTGCGCTACGGCGCCGACTCGGTGATGGACCTGTCGACGGGCACCGACCTCGACAAAATCCGCGCGGAGATCCTGTCGCGATGCACCGTGATCCTCGGCACCGTGCCGATTTACCAGCTCGGCTCGGAGCGCTCGATCATGGAGATGGAGGCCGAGTACTTCCTCGACGTAATCGAGCGGCAGGCGCGCCAGGGCGTCGATTACATGACGCTCCATTGCGGCGTCACGCGCGAGAGCGTGAAGCGGCTGCGCGGGCATCAGCGCATCGAGGGGATAGTGTCGCGCGGCGGCTCGATGCTGGCGGCGTGGATCGAGCGCACGGGCAACGAGAATCCGCTCTACGAGCATTTCGACGAGGTCTGCGCGGTGCTGCGCGAGCATGACGTGACGATCTCGATTGGCGACGGGCTGCGGCCGGGCGCCACCGGCGACGCGACCGATCGCGGGCAAATCGCGGAGCTGCTGCTGATGGGCGAGCTTACCGATCGCGCGCGCGCGATGGGCGTGCAGGTGATGATCGAGGGTCCCGGCCATGTGCCGCTCGATCAAATCGAGGCCAACGTGAAGCTCGAGAAGCGGGTCTGCGGTGGCGCGCCATTCTACGTCCTGGGGCCGCTCACCTGCGACGTCGCGCCGGGCTACGATCACATCACGGGCGCGATTGGCGGCGCGATCGCGTCGGCGGCGGGCACCGATTTTCTGTGCTACGTGACGCCCGCCGAGCATTTGCGATTGCCTGATATCGACGACGTGCGCGAAGGGGTGATCGCGACGCGAATCGCCGCGCACTCGGGCGACCTGGTCAAAGGCGTGCGCGCGGCGAAAGTCTGGAACGATCAGATGTCGCGATACCGCAAGGCGCTCAACTGGGAAGGCATGTACGCGATGGCGATGGACCCCGACAAGGCGCGCCGCTACAAGGAAGAGAGCGAGGCGGCGGGTTCCAACGTCTGCAC
>JBAWCX010000264.1:0-3329 GCA_049590495.1 Binatus sp. (SeqCode) | reverse complement strand
CGGCTATCCCGAGGAATTCATCCGGATGTGGGAGTTCTATCTCTGCTACTGCGAGGGCGGCTTCCGCGAGCGTTACATCGGCGACGCGCAGATGCTGCTGACCAAGCCGGAGTGCCGCAGGGCGCCGATCGCGCCGCGGCTGTAAAGCCGCAGCCCACAATTCACTTAATCAAACGTGAAACCCGCGGTGGGTTTCACACTTCCTTCGGCAGGGGTGACCCCTGCACCCAGTATTAAGCGCGAAATGTTGAGGACAACCTTTCGCTCTCAATCGGGGGAAATATTTTGGGAGGATAGCGCCGATCCTCTCTTCGCGATTGTTCCCCTTCCCACAATGGGAAGGGGTTGGGGGTTAGGTTGCCCATTGACAACAGCAATAATCAGATGATAGTGATTACCATCTAGATTATGGAACTACAGATTGTAAGTGAACGGCGCCGCGGGCCTTACGCCGCCAAGCGCTTGTCCGAGTTCGCCGAGCGATGCCGTCGGGGCGGGCTGGCGGTGACGCCGCAGCGCCTGGCGATTATCAAGGCGCTGCTCAGCTCTGGCGACCATCCGCGCGCCGACGCGATTTACGCGTCAGTCCGCCTGCAGCATCCGCATATCTCGCTCGCCACCGTGCATCGCACCCTCGAAACGCTGTGCGATATCGGCGAGGCGCGCAAGGTCACGATGCTGCACGACAGCGCGCGCTACGACGGCAACATCACGCCGCACCATCACGTGGTGTGCGTAAAATGCCGGCGCATCCGCGATATCGAGATTCCGCATCTTGACCGGCTGCTTGCCGGGCGGTCGGAGCTGGGCGAATTCACGGTGCTCGGCTCGTCGCTGGAGATTCACGCGTTGTGCGAGGAATGCGGCGCCAAGGCCGCCAAAGCGAATCGGTCCAAAAAGCCGCGCGGCTGATTTTTCAAAACCAACTAAATCAAAACAAACGGAGTTTGCCATGGAAAGCGAGAGCAAGTGCCCGGTGACGGGGTCTCACACAGTTGGGGCCATGTCGAATCAAAACTGGTGGCCTAAGCAGCTGGACCTGAAGATTCTCAACCAGAACTCTCCTCTGTCCGATCCGATGGACAAGGAGTTCAACTACGCCAAGGAGTTCAAGAGCCTCGACCTGAATGCCGTCGTCAAGGACCTCAATGCCTTGATGACGGACTCGCAGGATTGGTGGCCGGCGGACTTTGGCCACTATGGGCCGTTGTTCATCCGGATGGCGTGGCACGGCGCAGGTACATACCGCATCGGCGATGGCCGCGGCGGGGCGGGCTCAGGCTATCAACGGTTTGCGCCGCTCAATAGCTGGCCGGACAACGTGAACCTCGACAAGGCGCGCCGATTGCTCTGGCCGATCAAGCAGAAGTACGGCCGGAAAATTTCGTGGGCCGACCTTATGATTCTCGCCGGCAACGTCGCGTTGGAGTCGATGGGGTTCAAGACGTTTGGTTTCGGCGGCGGGCGCGAGGACGTCTGGGAGCCGGAAGACATCTACTGGGGCCCCGAGGGCAAGTGGCTGGATGACAAGCGCTACACTGGTGACCGTAACCTCGAGAATCCTCTCGGCGCCGTTCAGATGGGCCTGATCTACGTGAATCCGGAAGGGCCGAACGGCAAGCCGGATCCGGTCGCTGCGGCACGAGATATCCGAGAGACGTTCCGCCGCATGGCGATGAACGACGAAGAAACGGTCGCGCTGATTGCGGGCGGTCATACCTTCGGCAAAACCCATGGCGCCGGCGATGCGACGCTGGTGGGCCCAGAGCCGGAAGCCGCCGGCATCGAGGAGCAGGGCTTCGGCTGGAAGAGCAAATTTGGCTCGGGCCAAGCGGGTGACCAGATCGGAAGCGGCCTGGAAGTCATCTGGACCACGACGCCGACCAAGTGGAGCAACGACTACTTCAAGAACCTGTTCAGCTACGAATGGGAACTGACCAAGAGCCCGGCTGGTGCAAATCAGTGGAGACCGAAGAATGGCGCGGGCGCCGGCACGGTGCCGGATCCGTTCGACAAGTCGAAGCGTCGCGCCCCGTCCATGCTGACCACCGACCTCTCTCTGCGGTTCGACCCTGTTTACGAAAAAATTTCAAAGCGCTTTTACGAGCATCCGGATCAGTTGGCAGACGCGTTTGCCCGTGCGTGGTTCAAGCTGACGCATCGCGACATGGGCCCGATCGCGCGTTATCTTGGCCCGCTCGTTCCGAAGGAGCAGCTGCTGTGGCAAGACCCGATCCCCGCCGTGAATCATCCGTTGATCGGCGAGCAGGACATTGCTGCCCTGAAGGTCAAGATCCTCGCGTCCGGACTGTCCATCTCCCAACTGGTCACGACGGCGTGGGCATCGGCGTCAACGTTCCGCGGCAGCGACAAGCGCGGTGGGGCGAACGGCGCGCGTATTCGACTCGCGCCGCAGAAGGATTGGGAACACAACCAGCCGGCCGGACTGGCGAAGGTCATTCAGACACTGGAAGGGATCCAGAAGGATTTCAACAAGGCGCAGTCCGGCGGCAACAAGGTCTCGCTGGCCGACCTGATCGTTCTGGGCGGCTGCGCAGCCGTCGAGGCAGCTGCGAAGAAGGCCGGCCACAATGTGAAGGTGCCATTCTCGCCGGGGCGCATGGACGCGTCGCAAGAGCAGACCGACGTGGAGTCGTTCGCCGTACTGAAGCCGGCCGCGGACGGGTTCCGCAACCACCTCCCGAAGGAACACGCGCAATGGGCGGCTGAGCTACTGGTGGATCGGGCGAACCTGCTGACTCTCACCGCTCCCGAGATGACGGTTCTGGTCGGTGGCATGCGCGTGCTGAATGCCAACGTCGGCCAGTCCCAACTCGGGGTCTTCACCAAGCGGCCCGAGACGCTGACCAATGACTTCTTCGTGAACCTGCTCGACATGAGGACGAAGTGGCAGAAGTCCGCCACATCAGAAGGTGTGTTGGAAGGGCGCGATCGGGCGACGGGCGAGCTCAAGTGGACGGGCACCGTCGTCGATCTCGTCTTCGGTTCGAACTCTCAGCTACGAGCCCTCGCGGAAGTCTATGCATGCAGCGACTCGCAGCAGGCGTTCGTGCGTGACTTCGTGGCTGCCTGGAACAAAGTGATGAATCTCGATCGCTTCGACCTTGCCTGATCTCAGCGGAGCGGCGTTTCAAAACTGCTTGAAACGCCGCTCACACGCTTTGCCCGCATGATCCGCAGGTCGCATCAGGACTCGAACCTGGCGGGACGATTTTCTTAAATCGTTAGCAGGCCAGCCCATCGAGGAGGCGCAAATGCCAAATCTGAAAGGGACCAAAACCCATCAGAATCTCAAGGACGCGTTCGCC